>NZ_JBYMTK010000003.1:0-93839 GCF_057773105.1 Dietzia sp. IBK-p2-15D | reverse complement strand
AACACGCTGGCCGGCGATGACCTTCTCCCACTCCCCGTCCTGCGCCGAGGGCACGAAGTCGCGCAGTGCGTCGACCCGCGCACCGTGGTTCTTCGCGAGTTCGGTGATGAGGTACTTGACCAGGCTCATCTCGGTGAGGCCGATATTGGCCATGGGCAGCAGGTTCCCGGCCCGGATGCTCGACGGCAGGTCGAGGAAACTGCCCATCTTGAGGAACTTGGGGGTCCACCCGGCGAACGGCCCGAACAGCAGACCCTTCTTGCCGTCGATGACGCGGGTGTCCAGGTGCGGCACCGACATGGGCGGCGCGCCCACGGAGGCCTGGCTGTAGACCTTCGCCTGGTGCTGCTCGATGAGCTCGGGGTTGGTGCAGCGCAGCCACTGGCCGCCCACGGGGAAGCCACCGATGCCCTTGATCTCCGGGATGCCGGACTTCTGGAGCAGGTGCAGGGCACCGCCACCCGCGCCGACGAACACGAACTTGGCGTCGACGGTGCGCTCGTCACCGGTGTGCCGGTTGGCCACGGTCAGCCGCCAGCTGCCGTCACTGTTGCGCTCGAGGTCCTTGACCTGGTTCTGGTAGTGCACCTCGGTGCCCGTGCGGGTGAGGTACTTGATGAGCTGCCGGGTGAGCGCACCGAAGTTGACGTCGGTGCCGTTCGAGAAGTGGCTCAGGGCGAAGGGCTGCTCGGGCGAGCGACCGCGGGCCATGAGCGGAACGAGCCGCTCCAGCTCGGAGAAGTCGGTGGTGTGACCCATTCCCGGGAAGAGCGGGTGCCCGGCGAGCTTGTCGTAACGCTTCCGGAGGTAGTCCTGACCGTCCTTGCCCGCCACGAAACTCATGTGCGGGACCGGGCGGATCCACTCGGTGGGGTCGCCGAGGATGGTGTTCTCGACCGCGTACGACCAGAACTGCCGGGAGACCTGGAACTTCTCGTTGACGCCGACGGCCTTGGTGATGTCGACATCGCCGTCGGCGGTCTTGGGCGAATAGTTGAGCTCGCAGAGAGCGGAGTGCCCGGTTCCGGCGTTGTTCCACGCGTCGGAGGACTCCAGAGCGGGCCCCTCGAGCCGTTCGAACACCTGGATGTCCCAGTCCGGTTGGAGCCGCCGCAGCAGGGCACCCAGAGTCGCGCTCATGGTGCCCGCGCCGATGAGCGCCACATCCGTCGTTCCGTGCTTTGCCACCTGGTCTGAAGTCACCGGCTACCCTCGCTCATTGGTCGTGGACCCGAATCTCTCGTCGACGCGGGTCGTCCCGACAGGCCCGCGCCCACAGGGTCCTCAGACTACTCACCGCGCCGGGCGCGGGACACACCGGACTAGGGTGGTCGCCGTGTCTACGCCCTCTCCAGATCCCGGCGCCCCCGACGGATCCGACCCGCAGTGGGCCCCGGATCTGCTGGGGCCGTCGTACACACGGCGCGACCTACCCCTCGGTGCCGATCCAGACGGTGAGGGTGAGATCTCCGCGACCCTCGTCCGCCACGAGGACGCACCGAACGATCCCACCGCCGTCGTCCTGGTCGTCCACGGCCTGTCGGACTACTTCTTCCACACCCACCTCGCCGAGTTCCTCGCGTCGAGCGGGTTCGCGACCTACGGGATCGACCTGCGCAAATGTGGCCGGTCCCGGCGAGAAGGTCTGACACCGCACTTCACGACCGACCTGGAGAGCTACGACGACGAGCTGGACCAGGCCCTCGACG
Organism: Dietzia sp. IBK-p2-15D; assembly: GCF_057773105.1. Lineage (NCBI taxonomy): Bacteria > Bacillati > Actinomycetota > Actinomycetes > Mycobacteriales > Dietziaceae > Dietzia > Dietzia sp. IBK-p2-15D. The sequence goes on along the minus strand of NZ_JBYMTK010000003.1, from coordinate 92,130 downwards.
TGATCGTCTCCGAGCACCCGGGAACGCCGGTCCTCGTGGCCGCCCACTCGACCGGGGGGCTGGTGGTGCCGTTGTGGCTGGGCAGACGTCGCGACAGGGGTGCCCTCGCCCCCGTCGTGGGGGTGGTGCTGAACTCCCCGTGGTTCCAGCTCGACGTCCCGGAACACGCCCGCCCCGTGCTGGACCCCGTCATCCGCACTCTCGGATCCCTCCGACCCTTCTACCGGCTGCCGCTACCCACCTCTGACCGGTATGTGATCAGCACGCACGTCGACCACGACGGTGACTACCACTTCGACACCACGCTCAAGCCCCCCGGCGGGGTGGGTGTCCGGGCGGGGTGGCTGGCCGCGGTCCGGCGCGCCCAGAAGCGGCTACAGTCCGGGGTCGACCTACCGCTCCCGGTCCTGTTGCTCCGCTCGACGGCGTCGTCGGTCGGGGCCCGCCCACGGGGCGCCGTGCTCGACGTGGACACCGATCTGATCCTGGACGTCCGGTCGATGGAGCGCTTCGCCGACCGTGTCTCCCGTGACGTCACCGACATCCCCGTACCGGGTGCCCGGCACGACGTCTTCCTCTCCCGCGCCGACGTCCTCGAGGTGGTCTTCGACCATCTCGGGCGCTGGCTGGACCAGACCCTGTCCTCACACACCAAGGAGTCCTGAACCCCATGACCCAGACCCCCTCCCGCCACTTCGACCTGGTCGTCATCGGCACGGGCAGCGGCAACTCGCTGATCGACGAATCGTTCGCCGACAAGTCCGTGGCGATCTGCGAGAAGGGGACGTTCGGTGGCACCTGCCTCAACGTCGGCTGCATCCCCACCAAGATGTTCGTCTACGCCGCCGACACGGCCACCTCGATCCGGCACTCGTCCGCCTACGGTGTCGATTCGACTCTGGACGGGGTCCGGTGGCCGGACATCGTCTCGCGGGTCTTCGACCGGCGGATCGACCCGATCGCGTCGAGCGGGGAGGACTACCGGCGCAACCGTTGCGACAACGTCACGGTGTTCGACGGACACGCGACCTTCGTCGGCCCGCGCACCATCGACACGGGGACCGGCGAGATCATCACCGCGGACTCCGTCGTGATCGCCGCTGGGGCACGGCCGTCGATCCCCGAGATCGTCACCGGGGCCGGCGTCGCCTACCACACCAGCGACGACGTCATGCGGATCCCCGAGTTGCCGAAATCCATGGTCATCCAGGGCTCAGGATTCATCGCCTGCGAGTTCGCGCACGTGTTCTCCGCGCTGGGCGTCGAGGTCACCGTGATCGGCCGGTCGGACGTACTGCTCAAGCACCTCGACCGCGAACTCGCCGAGCGGTTCACGGACGCCGCCCGGGGACGGTGGGACGTCCGCCTCGGCCAGCACGTCACCTCGATGACCGCGACCGGTGACGACCGCCGGGGCGTGGAGATCACGTTCCAGGACGGGTCGACCTGTGCAGGCGACGCGCTGCTGGTCGCCACGGGTCGGACCCCGAACGGGGACCTGCTCGGTCTGGACGCGGCCGGGGTGGAGATGGACGGCGAGCGGGTCCGCGTGGACGAGTTCGGCCGCACCACGGCGGAGGGCGTCTGGGCGCTGGGCGACGTGAGCTCGCCGTTCCAGCTCAAGCACGTGGCCAACCACGAGCAGCGGGTGTTGGGCCACAACCTCAAGCACCCGGAGAGCCTGCAGCCGTTCCACCACAGTCACGTGCCGTACGCGGTGTTCAGCTGGCCACAGATCGCGTCGGTCGGGCTGACGGAAGCAGAGGCCCGCGCGGCCGGGTACGACGTGACCGTGAAGACCCAGGACTACGGCGACGTGGCGTACGGATGGGCGATGGAGGACTCGGTCGGGTGCTGCAAGCTCATCGCCGACCGCGCCACCGGGTTGCTCCTGGGCGCCCACCTCATGGGCGCCCACGCCCCGTCTCTCGTGCAGATCCTCATCCAGGCCATGGAGTTCGAGATCACGGTGCCGGACCTCGCGCGCAAGCAGTACTGGATCCACCCGGCGATGGCCGAGGTCGTCGAGAACGCATTGCTGGGTCTGGACTTCCCGGACCGCGGCTTCTAGCTACCGGACGATGCCGGAAGGCAGACGACCGGGGGCGACGTCGGTGGGCCGACGATCGGGGGCGGGGCCGCGAGTCGCGTGACACCCGCTCCCCGCCGGCCTCAGGCGAGGACGAACTCGTCCGGATCGACGGTGCGGACCTGCTCCCGATACCGGAAGGTGAACGTCGGCCACTGCAGGGAGTTGCGTCCCCGCGAGTCGATGTACCAGCTCGAGCAGCCGCCCTGGTTCCACACCGTGTGCGCCAGTTCGCGGTCCATCCGGGCGGCGTAGGACTCCTCCACCTCCGGACGGACCTCGATGGTGCGTCGGGCCTCCCGCCCGGCGAGGTCGAGCAACCGCAGTACGTGATCCGCCTGGGACTCGAGCATGTACACGATCGACGAATGCCCCAGGTTGGTGTTGGGGCCGTACAGCAGGAACAGGTTGGGGAACCCCGCAACAGTGATGCCGTTGTGCGCTCGCGGACTGCCGTCCCAGTGCTCGGCGAGGGTGCGCCCGTCCGCGCCGGTGATCACGCGGGAGATGGGCGGCTCGGTCGGCTGGAAGCCGGTACCGAAGATGATGACGTCCGCCGGATGCTCCGTGCCGTCGTCGGCCACGAGCCCGCGCGGGGTGACAGCCGACGCCGCGCCGGACACCAGGGTCACGTCGGACCGGGTGAGGGCGGGGAGCCAGTTGCTGGTGAGCAACACCCGTTTGCACCCGATCGAGAAATGGGGGGTGAGCGCGCGGCGCATCCTGCGGTCCCGCACCTTGAGGAAGAGGTAGAACCGTGCGAACCATTCGAAGAACCGCAGCAGGAACTGCGCCCGCGTGAACACCACGACGTAGAGCTCACGACCCAGATAGATCCGCCCCCGGACCAGCCGCTGTACCAACGGGAAGCGTCGGTAGAGCCGCTGACGGCGTCCGGAGATCGATCGGTCCAGCCTGGGCAGGATCCAGCCCGGGGTCCGCTGGAAGACCGTGACGTGCTCGGCGGGCCCGGCGATCTCGGGGACGAACTGGACCGCGGAGGCCCCCGTCCCGACGACGGCGACCCTCCGGCCCTCGAGCGCGATGTCGTGGCGCCACCTCGCGGAGTGGAATACCTGGCCCTCGAACGACTCCAGACCGGGTAGCCGGGGGATCGAGGGGGCGGACAGCGCCCCCGAGGCCACCACGAGATCGCGCGCCCGGATCCGCCCGCGGCTCGTGTCGACGACCCAGTGCGCCGACTCGGTGTCCCACACCGCCGCGGTCACCTCGCAGGAGGTGACGAGTCGGTCACGGAGACCGATGCGGTCCGTCACGGACTCGAGATAGGCCCGGATCTCCGGTTGCCTCCCGAACGAGTGGGACCAACCGGGGTGGGCGTGTCGGGACAGCGAGTACAGGGCGGTGGGGACGTCGCAGGCGCACCCCGGGTAGGTGTTGTCGCGCCAGGTGCCCCCCACCGAGTCCGCGGCCTCCAGGACGAGGAAGTCCCGGCCACGCCCCTCCCCCAACAGACGATCGGCCATGGCGATGCCGCCGAAGCCGGCGCCCACCACCACCAGGTCGATCTGCTCCACGGGTCCACGAGGGGTATTGATCATGGTGGACAGTATGCCCCGGATTGTCCACGACCGAGGGGCACATCAGGACGATCGTCCACAAACTCTTCCCGACCGGCCGGGTGCGCCCGCGGGACACCGGACGCGCTCAGGAACCGGACGGCAGGGTGAGGATCTCGTATCCGTCCTCGGTGACGACGACGGTGTGCTCGAACTGGGCGGTCCACGCCTTGTCCGCGGTGGTGACGGTCCAGTCGTCGTCCCAGACGTCGAAGCCCGGCCCGCCGAGGGAGATCATCGGTTCGACTGTCAACGTCATGCCCGGCTCGAGGACCTCGGTCCGGGACGGCTCGTCGTAGTGCAGCACGACCAGACCGTTGTGGAAGGTCGGGCCGACACCGTGGCCGGTGAACTCCCGCACGACCGTGTAGTCGAAACGCCGGGCATAGGATTCGATGACCCGCCCGATGACGTTGACCTCGCGACCGGGTCGGATGGCCTTGATCCCCCGGTTCATCGCCTCTTCCGTGCGCTCGACCAGGAGCCTGACCTCCTCGCTGACGTCCCCTGCCAGGAACGTCGCGTTGGTGTCACCGTGGACGCCGTGGATGAACGCCGTGACGTCGACGTTGACGATGTCCCCGTCACGGATCACCGTGGTGTCGGGGATACCGTGGCAGATCACCTCGTTGAGCGAGACACAGCTCGACTTGGGGAACGACTTGTACCCCAGGGTCGACGGGTACGCCCCGTTGTCGCACAGGAACTCGTGTACGACCCGGTCGATCTCGTCGGTCGTCACGCCGGGCGCGACCGCCTCGCCGGCGAGCACGAGAGCGTCCGCGGCCAGCCTGGAGGCCACGCGCATCACGTCGATGACCTCAGCCGGCTGAACCCACGCCTCCCCGTTGGCCTCGTCGACGCTGTCGCGCCAGACGTACTCCGGCCGGGGGATCGACTCGGGAACGGTCCGGATCGGGGTGGGTTCGCCTGGGACGAGAGGCTGACGGGTGGAGGTGGTCATGCCCCCAGGATAGGCCCGACCGGGGCGACCGGTCGCCCCGGTCCGGTCACCAGATGACGAAGCACACGGAGGCGATGAGCACCATCGCCCCGAACAGGCACATCGTGATCACGTCCGCGGACGACTGGCCGGGTTCGCGGTTCTCGGGCGGGCCGGAATCGTCGGGCATCACCGGGTCGGTCTCGTCAGCCGCGGTGTCCACACCGGGGTCGGAGTCCTGTCGCGGATCCATCAGATCACCCCCAGACGGTGGAACTCGGAGACCATCGCCACGGCGAGGATCGCGAACACGACCGCCATGAAGCAGGTGTACATCCAGCGCTTGGCGTGGTCGGACGCCCAGAACCGGCGGACGCTGACCACACCGTTCACCACGGCGACCACACACAACGCGAGACCGACGGGCGCCGCGACCCAGCCGGACAGGCTGAGCAGCGGCACGAGAATCGGGATCGCGAGGTAGGTGATGAGGCACCGAACGGCCGAGACCATGACCGAGATCCGGAACGCCCGGTGGGCGCCGGAGCCGGCCTCGCGGTCGACGCCCCGGACGCCGAGCAGACGCCGCATGGCGCGGTCGGCCGACCGCTGCGATCGGAAATCCGGGCTGGTCGCCGCGCCCGGCGCCGACACGGCCGCGGGTGCCGTCATGCTCGCGGGTGCCGGGGTGACAGGTGCTGTCATCGGGGTACTCACACGGCCCTCCCCCGGAGGGAGCCGCCCACGGCGCGCACTGCCGCACTGTCTGTCATCGGTTTGCACCTTCCGGGGTCCGCGGTATGACTGTGCTCCACTTTTCCACAGGCGCCGCCGATCCCGCAGTCGGCGGGCCGACGCCACCCCGCCCGGGGTGGCGCTGCGAGCCGACTCACAGCAGGACCGTCGCGTAGTCGACGCAGTCGACCATGCCCACCCGCCGATAAGCGGCGCGCGCCGCGCCGTTGGACCCGTTCACCACCAGAGAAGGTCGAAGCCCGCGTGAGCGGAGGGCGGCGCACACCGAGGCGGTACCGCCGGACCCCAGCCCGGCACCCCTCCGGTCGCGGTGGACCCATACGCCCTGAATCTGGGCGACCTCCGTGGAGATCGCGGCGACATCGGCCTTGAAGACCACCTCGCCGTCGTCGATCCCCACCCAGGTCCTCCTCCGCGCGAGGGAGCGCGCGACGCGGCGCCGGAACGGTATCCCGGAGCCGACGGCGAACGGGTCGGCCCGCAGTTCCTCGCGGTACATCGCCGCGGCGGCGGTGAGCACCGGTTCGAACTCCTCCAAGGTCGCGGGCCGGATGCCGGCCAGGACGAGCGCCGGATCGACAGGACCCTCGAGCGCCATGAGGAACTGGTGCGCCCGGTACTCCCTGGCCTCGCCCCAGCGTGCACGTAGTGCCGGCCACATGCCGGCGACCAGGTCGCGCCGACCGTGCACCGACATGGGTCCGAGGCCCAGTCGGGCCACCGCGTCTCCGAGAGCGCACTGATCGGCGGCGTCACCCCGGAGCGGCAACACCGAACTGCCGATGAACACGAGAGACCGCTCGGGCCCACCCAGGGTGAGGAACCGCCCGTCCGCGCCGGCGGCCACACCCGACGCCGCGAACTTCTCCGCCGCCGGCGCGGAGACCAACGGGTCGGCGGCGAGCACGTCGCCAAGCGCCCGCGACTCTCCCCGACCGACCGCCCGGCACCCACCGAGCCCGGCCTCCGGGGCAGCCGTGTCGGTCACGGTCTATCGCGTGACCTTGACCTGGGGCCCCTGGCCCTCGGCGGCGTCTCCCACGGGCTCGCCCATCTCCTCGGCGATCCGCATGGCCTCCTCGATGAGGGTCTCCACGATCATCGCCTCCGGCACGGTCTTGATGACCTCGCCCTTGACGAAGATCTGGCCCTTGCCGTTTCCGGACGCGACACCCAGATCGGCCTCGCGGGCCTCACCGGGCCCGTTGACGACGCAGCCCATGACGGCCACCCGCAAGGGGACGCTCATCCCCTCGAGTCCGGCCGTGACCTCGTCGGCGAGCTTGTACACGTCGACCTGGGCGCGGCCACACGACGGGCAGGAGACGATCTCGAGCTTGCGCGGACGCAGGTTGAGCGACTGCAGGATCTGCGTGCCGACCTTGATCTCCTCCACCGGCGGGGCGGAGAGGGAGACCCGGATGGTGTCCCCGATCCCCTCGGAGAGCAGTGCACCGAACGCCACGGCCGACTTGATCGTGCCCTGGAACGCGGGCCCGGCCTCGGTCACGCCGAGGTGCAACGGGTAATCGGTCTGCGCGGCGAGCCGGCGGTAGGCCTCGACCATGATCACCGGGTCGTTGTGCTTGACCGAGATCTTGATGTCGCCGAAGCCGTGCTCCTCGAACAACGAGGCCTCCCACATCGCCGACTCGACGAGCGCTTCCGGGGTCGCCTTGCCGTACTTGGCCAGCAGTCGGGGGTCGAGCGACCCGGCGTTGACACCGATCCGGATGGGGATGCCCGCGTCACCGGCGGCCTTGGCGACCTCCTTGACGCGTCCGTCGAACTCCTTGATGTTGCCCGGGTTGACGCGCACCGCGGCACACCCGGCATCGATCGCCGCGAAGATGTACTTGGGCTGGAAGTGGATGTCCGCGATCACGGGGATCGGGGACTTGCGCGCGATGGTCTCCAGCGCGTCGGCGTCCTCCTGCCGGGGACACGCCACGCGGACGATGTCACAACCGGACGCCGTGAGCTCGGCGATCTGCTGGAGGGTGGAGTTGACGTCGTGGGTCTTGGTGGTGGTCATGGACTGGACCGAGACCGGATGATCACTGCCCACGCCCACCTGGCCCACGAACAGCTGCCGGGTCGTGCGCCGGGGCGCGAGGACCGGCGGCGGGCCGTCGGGCATGCCCAGTCCCACTGGGATCGAGGAGGAGTCGTTCACTTCAGGCCTTCCGTAGGGGCTGCCAGCCGGGTGCTCGCAGGTCCCGCATCCCATTATCCGGGTAACCGGGCGCGGGTGCGAGGTGGGTGTGCGCCCGGCTCAGCCGGGCAGCAGGATCGGGTTGACGAAGTCGGCGGTGATCACGATCGCGGAGACGCCGATGAGGAGTACGAACACCCCCATCGTCAGTGGCGCCAGCTTCTCGTAGTCCGCCGGGCCGCCCGGCGCGAGGCCGCGAAGCCGGCGGACGGCGTCGCGAATCTTCTCGTAGAACACCACCGCGATGTGGCCGCCGTCGAACGGGGTCAGGGGCACGAGGTTGAACGCCCCCAGGAACAGGTTGAGGCCGGCCAGGAACAGCAGGAACAGGCTCCACAGGCCCTGCTCGACCGCCTGCCCGCCGATGTAGCTGGCCCCCACCACGGACACCGGGGAGTCGTCCGCCCGCTCGCCCCCGAAGATCGACGCGGCCACCGCCGGGATCTTGGCCGGGAACGAGATCAGCCCATCGACGGTCGCCTCGACCATCTCCCCGGTGAAGACGAAGGTCGCGGGCACCGCGCTGAGGGCGTCGTAGGTGTTGACGGTCTGATAGGCCGGATCATCGAGGATCTCCCGGGGGATCCCGTCCTCCGAGAGTCGGACCCCGAGCGCACCCCGCTGCTCGCCGTCCCCACCCGTTGACGTCAACGTCGTCGTCGTCGTGATCGTCTCCCCGTCGCGTTCCACCGCCACCGGCACGGTCTCACCGGGCCGCGCCGAGACCACGGTGGACAGGTCGTCCCAACTGGCCACCGGGACGCCGTCGACCGACGTGATCCGGTCGCCCGGCAGGATCCCCGCCTCGCCGGCCGGGCCCACTCCGACCCCGCACCGGTCCGCCCCCGCGCAGGTGTCCCCGACGACGGCCGCGACGCGGTCGGTGGGGATCGGCTGGACGTCCCGGTTCACCAGGCCCCAGCCGAGGGCGACCGTGTAGAACAACGCGATCGCCAGGACGACGTTCATGAAGGGCCCGGCCAGCAACACCGCGACGCGCTTCCACCACGCCTGGCGCCACATCGCCCTCGGCTCGTCCTCCGGGGACAGCTGGTCGTACGCGGTCATCCCCGCGATGTCACAGAACCCGCCGAGCGGGATCGCCTTGAGCCCGTACTCGATCCCACCACGCCGGACGGACCACAGAGTGGGGCCGAACCCGACGAAGAACCGACGGACCCGCATCCCCGACCACAGCGCGACCCGCATGTGGCCGTATTCGTGCAGCACGATGGACACCATGATCCCCAGGGCGAACAGCACGATCCCGAACACCAACACGGCTCAGCCCTCCAGGCTCGTGACGAGGGCTGCGGCGTGCCGCCGCGCCCAGGACTCCGCCGCCGCGACGTCATCCGGATCCCGGGGATCGGACGACCACTGATCGGCTGCCCCCACGGTCTCCGCCACGACGTCGACAATGCTGGTGAACCCGATCCGGCCGTCCAGGAACGCCGGGGCGGCCTCCTCGTTGGCCGCGTTGAACACCGCGGTCCGCAGGCCCCCCGCCTCGCCCGCCGCCCGCGCCACCGAGATCGCCGGGAACGTCTCGGAGTCCACCGGCTCGAACGTCCAGGTGTGTGCCTGCGAGAAGTCCAACGGGGTCGACGCCCCGGGGATCCGCGACGGCCACCCCAGAGCCAACGCGATCGGCAGCTTCATCGACGGCGGCGAGGCCTTGGCCACGGTCGCGCCGTCGACGAACGTCACCGCCGAGTGCACGACCGACTGGGGGTGGACGGTCACGTCGATCCGGTCGTAGGGGACCCCGAACAGCAGGTGCGCCTCGATGAGCTCCAGGGACTTGTTCACCAGCGTCGCCGAGTTCAGGGTGATCATCCTGCCCATCGCCCACGTGGGGTGCTGCAGCGCCTGCTCCGCGGTGACACCTTCGAGTTCGGCGCGGGTACGGCCCCGGAAGGGCCCGCCGGACGCGGTCAACACCAGCGACGCCACCTCGTCGGCCGTCCCCGCCCGCAGACACTGCGCCATCGCGGAGTGCTCGGAGTCGACGGGGATGAGTTGCCCCGGGGCCGCGGCGCCGGTGACGAGAGCGCCCCCGGCCACGAGTGACTCCTTGTTGGCCAACGCCAGTCGCGCACCCGTGCGCAATGCGGCCAGAGTGGGGCCGAGGCCGATGGACCCGTCGATGCCGTTGAGCACCACGTCGGCCTCCACCGCCCCCACGAGCTCGGTGGCGGCCCCGGGACCGTCGAGAACCGTCGCCTCCGGGAACGCCGACCGGATCCGCTCGGCCGCGGCCGGGGCGGACACCGCGACGAACCGGACGCCGGTCCGGCGGATCTGCTCCGCCAGCAGATCGATCCGGCCACCGCCGGCCGCCAGACCGACGACCTCGAAACGGCCGGGTCCGGCCTCCGAGGTCACCTCAAGGGCCTGGGTACCGATCGAGCCGGTACTGCCGAGGACGAGAACGCGCGTGGTCACCCCGCCATTGTCCACGCCGGAGCCACCTGATGCCGCATCAGCGGCCCCAGGTGTGGCGGGGACCGGCGGGTTACCCGTCGACCGCCGGACGGCGTGTGACAAACTGGGCACGATGTCGGCGGCCCGCAGGGCTGCCAGCGAGCCGTGAGGAGAACCGGGGAGCATGAGCGCGGACGGGCACCACACCAGCAAGGAGATCGTCGTCGACGGGATCAGCACCCTCGACGAGCCCTCGGTCGAGTGGGGCTGGCACCAGCACAGCAGGAAGGTCGGCCTCGTCACGGGCGGCTTCTTCGTCCTGTTCCTGCTGGCCATGCTGTTCGGCAACCACATCGGACGGGTGGAGGACATCTGGCTGGTGGCGGTCGCCGTGTTCCTCGCGATCTGGATGTTCCTGTCGCTGCGGCCCAAGAAGGACGACACCCTCAAGCGGAACCGTGTCTTCGAGGTCTCCTCGGACCACTACGCGGTGGTCGGTGCCGCCGCCTCGGGTCACGTAGGGGCCGAGGCCGCCCGGAACCCGCAGGGCCGGGCGCCGGCCAGGCACTGACCCCGGTCGACCCCGGAAGGGCCGCCACCGCTCGATGGAGTGGTGGCGGCCCTTCTCGTCGTCCGGAGCCCTCAGTGGGTGGCCCCGTGGTCACTCCCCGGCGGTCACTCCCCCGCGGTCACTCCCCCGCGGTCACTCCTCTGCGCTCACCCCTCGGCCGCGAGCTGACCACACGCCGCGTCGATCTCCTGGCCGCGGGTGTCGCGCACCGTGCACGAGACCCCGGCGGCGCGCACGGCGGCGACGAAGGCGTCCTGCTGATGGCGGGGGCTGGCGTCCCACTCGCTGCCCGGCGTCGGGTTGAGCGGGATGAGGTTCACGTGCGCCATGGGCCCGAGACGCTGGGCGAGCAGTCGACCGAGCATCTCGCCCCGCCAGGTCTGATCATTGACGTCACGGATCAGCGCGTACTCGATGGACACCCGCCGCCCCGTGGCATCGGCGTAGTGGCGGGCCGCGTCCATGACCTCCGAGACCGGCCACCGGTTGTTGACGGGCACCAGCGTGTCCCGCAGTTCGTCGTCCGGGGTGTGCAGGGACACCGCCAGGGTGACCTGGAGCCCCTCCTCGGCCAGCTTGTGGATGGCGGGGACCAGGCCCACCGTCGACACGGTGACCGCGCGTTGCGACAGACCGAACCCCGACGGCGGCGGGGCGATGATGCCTCGCACGGCGGTCATGACGCGCTTGTAGTTGGCGAGCGGCTCCCCCATGCCCATGAACACGACGTTGGACAGTCGCCCCGGCCCGCCCGGGATCTCACCGTCGCGCATGGCGCGGGCGGCGACCCTGACCTGCTCCAGGATCTCGGCTGCCGAGAGGTTGCGTTGCAGACCGCCCTGCCCCGTCGCGCAGAACGGGCACGCCATCCCGCAGCCGGCCTGACTCGAGATGCACACGGTCGCCCGGTCGGGGTAGCGCATGAGAACGCTCTCGACCAACGAACCGTCGTGCAGTTTCCACAGGGTCTTACGCGTGGTGCCCTCGTCGGTGGTGACGTGTCGCAGCGACGAGGTCAGCGAGGGGAACAGTTCCTCTCCGACCTTCTCCCGCAGGCCGGCCGGCAGGTCGGTCATCTCGCGGGTGTCCGCCTCGAGGCGCCCGAAGTACTGGTTGGCCAGCTGCTTGCCGCGGAATGCGGGAACACCGAGCTCACCCATCGCCGCCGCGCGACCGTCGGCGTCGAGGTCGGCGAAGTGACGAGGGGGCAGCCCTCGGCGGGGGGCGTCAAAAACGAGCGGGAGAGGTTCAGCCATGATGCGGCCATTGTGTCAGAAACGGCCGACCGCAACACATCGCGAGCGGTGCCGCCCGACGCCGCCAGGGCATACAGTCCAGGTATGGCACAGCGATCACACGACCCGACAGACCGTCGTCACGCCGCCCCCGTCGAGGGGCGCGACGAGATCCCCCTGGAGGACACCCACGCGGACTCCACCCTCGTTCCCGCCGACGAGTCGACCCCTGCGACACGCAGTCACGAGCAGGATGCTGTCCCCGATTCGTCGGGGGGACTTCTGGGCTCCGCGTGGGTGGGTCTGGTCCTGGGCGCGCTCGTCACCATCCTGCTGTTGATCTTCATCGCGCAGAACACGACCTCGACCGACGTCCGTTTTCTCGGGTTGGAGTTCACCCTCCCGCTGGGGGTGCTGATCCTCTTCGCCGCGATCGCCGGCGCGTTGATCATGGCCCTGTTCGCCGGCTTCCGGATCCTCCAGCTGCGCATGCGCGCACGTAAGGCGCGCAAACTGACCGCCCGACACTGACGCGCGACACTGACGCGCGACCCCCGGCGCGGGTCGGAGGGTCCGCTCACTCCGCGGCTTCGCCCCGTGGCGGTGTCGCCCGTGCCGACCTGGGCGGTCGACGGTTCAGGTCGGCACGACGTAGGTGAAGATGACCCAGACGACCACCGCGGTGGGCAGCACGGAGTCGAGGCGGTCCATGAATCCGCCGTGCCCCGGCAGGAGCGTGCCCATGTCCTTGATTCCGAGGTCCCGCTTCACCTGGGATTCCACCAGGTCGCCCAGCGTCGCGGTGAAGACCGTCAGGAAGCCGAGCAACAGGCCCTTCCAGATGCTGTCGTCGAAGAGCAGGGCGACCACGAGTGCGCCACCGACCGTGGCGAACAGGATCGACCCGGCGAATCCCTCCCAGGACTTCTTGGGGCTGATCGCCGGGGCCATGGGGTGCTTACCGAAGAGCACCCCCGCCACGTACCCCCCGACGTCGGAGCACACGACCAGCAGGATGAGGGCCACGACCCGTTGCGCGCCGTAGTCACCGTCCGACAGCATCGCGCCGAGGGCTCCCGGAACCGCGATCCACACCAACACGAACACCGCGACCGACACGTCGCGCATGTAGTTCTTCGGCGCGGTGGTCAGGCCGGCCATGAGCAGACGCCAGACAAGGACGACGACGCCGGTGACGGCGAATGCGGCGAACGCGCCTTCCGCCCCCGTGAGGTAACCCGCCCAGACCATGGCCTGCCCGCCTGCGAGCAGCGGGAACAGGGGAAGTGCGAACCGGGCCTGCCGTAGGCGTTTGAAGACCTCCCAGGTGCCGATGGCGACGGCGCCGGCGGCGACCAGATACCACGCGCGGGGGGTGAAGGCGATACTCGCGATCACGAGCGCGCCCAGGCCGACCCCGACCGGGATCGCCCGGGTCAGGTCACGGCCGGCGCGCGACGGAGGTGCGGCGGCCGCGGCGGTGGGCCCGGGCGGGCCCTGGGGTGCGGGGTCCACGGCATACTCCTCGGTTCTCGGGTGATGGGCGTCGCGGAGGTCAGACCTCCATCAGGTCGCCTTCCTTGGCCTTGACGAGTTCGTCCACCTCGCCGACGAATCGCTGGGTGAGCTTGTCCAGCTCCTTCTCCGCGGCGTTGACCTCGTCCTCGCCGGCCTCGCCGTCCTTGTCGATCCGCTTGAGCTCGTCCATCGCCTTGCGCCGGACGCCACGGACCGCGATGCGTCCGTCCTCGGCCTTGGCCTTGGCCTGCTTGACCAGATCGCGACGCCGTTCCTCGGTGAGCTGCGGCACGGTCACGCGGAGGACCTGGCCGTCGTTGGTCGGGTTGACGCCCAGATCCGAGTTGCGGATGGCGTTCTCGATCGGACCGATCTGCGACATCTCGTACGGCTTGATGATGAGCATGCGCGGTTCGGGTGCCGAGATGGTCGCCATCTGGGTGATGGGAGTCATGCTCCCGTAGTACTCACAGAACACGCGGTTGAACATGCCCGGGTTGGCGCGGCCGGTGCGGATGGCGGAGAGCTCGTCGCGAACGTGCTCGATCGCCTTCTCCATCTTGTCCTCGGCCTCGAGCAGAGTGTCGTCGATCATGTCTGTCCCTTTTCGTTGGGGTCGGTGTCAGTGGTCGGGTCGAGGACGTGTCAGGCCGTGCTGGCCACCAGCGTCCCGATCTGCTCACCGGCGACGGCGCGCGCGATGTTGCCCTCGGTGAGGAGGTTGAACACGAGGATGGGCATGTCGTTGTCCATGCAGAGGCTGAACGCCGTGGCATCAGCCACCTTCAGGCCACGCTCGAGGCATTCGCGGTGCTCGATCCGGCTGAAGAGCTCGGCGTCGGGATTGGTACGGGGGTCGTCCGAGTAGACGCCGTCCACCGCCTTGGCCATGAGCAGCACGTCGGCCTTGATCTCCAGTGCACGCTGGGCTGCGGTGGTATCGGTCGAGAAGTAGGGCATGCCCATCCCGGCCCCGAAGATCACGACGCGTCCCTTCTCCAGGTGTCGTTCCGCGCGCAGTGGGATGTACGGCTCCGCGACCTGCCCCATGTGGATGGCGGTCTGGACCCGCGTCGACACCCCCTCCTGCTCGAGGAAGTCCTGCAGGGCCAGACAGTTCATGACGGTGCCGAGCATCCCCATGTAGTCGCTACGCGCCCGGTCGAGTCCGCGCTGCTGCAGCTGAGCACCCCGAAAGAAGTTGCCTCCACCGATCACGATCGCAATCTGCGCCCCCGTCCGGGACACATCGGCGATCTGCCGGGCGACGGACTGCACGACGTCCGGGTCGATCCCCACGCCGCCGCCGCCGAACATCTCGCCGCCGAGCTTGAGCATCACACGTTTGTAGCCGTCCCGCGGGTCGGTCATCCCTCTCCTCGTCCCGGGCGGATCCAGCCCGTGTCGCGCGCGTTCACACCCCCGACGTCGATTGGCCGGAGCGGCGTGTGGTCCGTGGTGGGACCGGGTTCATTCTGCCCTATCGCCACGGCCGCCACACTCCAGCCCGCCGGGTACGGGCACACCCGGCCGTACGAACGCCGACGGCGGTACCCGGAGTACCGGGTACCGCCATCGTTCGGGAACCCGCCACGGCGGGTTCGGGCCGTGGTCAGGCCTGGCCGACCTCGAACCGCAGGAAGGCCGAGACCGTGGCACCGGCTTCGTCCAGCAGGGCACCGACGGTCTTCTTGTTGTCGGTCACCGACGGCTGGTCGAGCAGGCAGACGTCCTTGTAGAAGCCGTTGAGGCGACCCTCGACGATCTTCTGCAGCGCCTGCTCGGGCTTGCCCTCCTCGCGGGCGGTGGCCTCGGCGATCTCGCGCTCCTTGGCGACGATGTCGGCGGGCACCTCCTCGCGGGACACGTACTGGGCCTTCAGAGCGGCGACCTGCATCGCGGCGGAGCGCGCGGCGGCCTCGGCGGCCTCGCCCTCACCGGAGTAGGCGACCATGACGCCGACGGCGGGCGGCAGGTCGGAGGAACGCTTGTGGAGGTAGACGGCCACGGGACCGTCGAGCTTGCCCACACGGCGCAGGACGAGCTTCTCGCCGGACTTGGCGGAGAAGGAGACGACCGAGTCGGCCACGGTGGTGCCGTCGAGCTCGGCGGCGTTCAGCGCGTCGAGGTCGGAGATGCCCTGGGCCGCGGCGACCTCGACGATCTTGTCGGCCAGCGCGATGAACTCGGCGCTCTTGGCGACGAAGTCGGTCTCGGAGTTGAGCTCGATCATGACGCCGTCCTTGATGGCGACCAGGCCCTCGGCCGTGGTGCGCTCGGCGCGCTTGCCCACGTCCTTGGCGCCCTTGATGCGCAGCACCTCGACGGCCTTGTCGAAGTCGCCGTCGGTCTCCTCCAGAGCCTTCTTGCAGTCCATCATCCCGGAGCCGGTGAGCTCACGCAGACGCTTGACGTCGGCAGCGGTGTAGTTCGCCATGGTGGGGCGACCCTCCTTAAAGGGGTTCGTGATCTGTCGGAAAAGTGTTCTGAGTCGGTCGGCGGGCGATCGCCTCCACCCTAGACGCCGGGGCGTCGGTGGATGGTCCGCCCACCGCCTCCGACACCTCGGGCCCGGCCCCCGGATGATCCCCCTGGGGATCGTGGGCGGCCGGGCCCGACGGTGCTCGAGCTGTGGTGAGGATCAGGCCTCGGTGGCCGGCGCCTCGGAGGTGGCGGCCGCGATCTCCTGGGCGTCGGCCTCGGGGGCCTCGGCCACGGGGGACTCGGTGCCGGTGACCTCGGCGGGTGCCTCGGCACCCTCTGCCGTGGCGGCGCCGGTGACCTGGTCCAGCTGCTCGGTCTCCCACTCGGCGAGCGGCTCGGCCTCTTCGCCGGTGGCCTTGCCGGCCTGCGAGCGGGCCTTGAGGCCCTCCGCGACGGCGGAGGCGATGACGCGGGTCAACACGGTGACCGAGCGGATGGCGTCGTCGTTCGCCGGGATCGGGTAGTCGACGACGTCCGGATCACAGTTGGTGTCGAGCAGCGCGACGACGGGGATGTTCAGCTTGCGGGCCTCGCCGACGGCGATGTGCTCCTTGTTGGTGTCGACGACCCACACCACGGAGGGGACCTTGCTCATGTCACGCATACCGCCGAGCGTGCGCTCGAGCTTGTTCTTCTCACGCGTGAGCATGAGGATTTCCTTCTTGGTGCGACCCTCGAATCCGCCCGACTGCTCCATGGACTCGAGCTCCTTGAGGCGGACGAGCCGCTGGTGCACGGTCTGGAAGTTGGTGAGCATGCCACCCAGCCAACGCTGGTTGACGTACGGCATGCCGACCTTGGCGGCCTCCTCGGCGATGGCCTCCTGGGCCTGCTTCTTGGTGCCGACGAACAGGACGGTGCCGCCGTGGGCGACGGACTCCTTGACGAACTCGTACGCCTGGTCGATGTACGTCAGGGTCTGCTGCAGGTCGATGATGTAGATGCCGTTGCGGTCGGTGAAGATGAACCGACGCATCTTCGGGTTCCAGCGGCGGGTCTGGTGGCCGAAGTGGGCACCTGCGTCGAGCAGCTGCTTCATGGAGATGACTGCCATGATGGGTTGAGGGCTCGTCCGGCTTGGAAGCAGCCGGACCGCGAGGCCCTCGTCCTCGCTTTCTGTGTATCGGGTTTCGCCCTCGAGCCGGGTGGCCGCGGGCCCTGGTGTCCGCGCCGGGCCGGACCCCCGTCGGGCGGGGGCACCTGCTGGTCCGGCGTCCGGGGGGCCGGGGCTCGTAGCCCCGGGGCCCGGATGCGACTCCCGGGAACCGGGCTGCCGCAGGACACGCGAAGTCGATCGACGCAGAGTCGACCGCACCGGAAGCATAACCCCTCGGGCGCGCCCCTCCAAGGCGGCCCACCCGACCGGTATCCGGGCACCGCGCACCGCGGTCGTGGCTCCGCCCGTGCCTGGGGGCTCCCGGGAGTGCCGGTGCACGTCTGGTCTGGGGATGGTCGTCCATCCTGTCCACAGGTGCCGATCTCCCGTGGCGAACGCGGGGTGCGTGCGGTGGACTCGCGGTATGCAGTCACTCCGGGTCGGTCGCCGTCGGCTCCGCAACCGCGCCTGCGCCGGCCTGACCGCGGGGGTCCTCGCCGTCGGCCCCGTGGCCGACGCCGGGCCGGTCGGGTCACGGGCGGGCATGAGCAGCCCCCTGCCGGGTCCGGTCTCCGTGTCGACCCCGTTCGATCCGCCCGCCCAGCGATGGCTCCCGGGGCACCGCGGGGTGGATCTGGCCGGCACGGTGCTCGCGTCGGTCCGCGCGTCCGCGGACGGCACGGTCCTGTTCGCGGGGGCCGTGGGAGGGCGACCGGTCCTGTCGATCGACCACGGTGGCGGCGTGCGCACCACGTACGAACCGGTGCGCGCCACTGTCCGGGCCGGAGATCCCGTCATCGAGGGTGTGGAGGTGGGCCGGCTCCTCGCCGGCCACCCCGGGTGTCCGGTCGAAGCGTGCCTGCACTGGGGCGCGCGTGTGACGTCGGGTGACCCGTCCGGTGACGACGACGACTACGTCGATCCGCTGTCACTGCTCGCGGACTCCGAACGGCCGATCCGCCTCAAGCCCACACGTCCCGGAGACGGAGCCGGCTGACGCCCGGGCCGCACTCCCCGCTCAGGCGCGGGGGTGGGCTCCGCGGTAGGCGGCCCGGAGGCGGTCCGCCGAGACGTGCGTGTAGATCTGGGTGGTCGCCGGGGTGGAGTGCCCGAGGAGCTCCTGTACGTGCCGCAGGTCCGCGCCGCCCTCCAGCAGATGTGTCGCCGAACTGTGCCTCAGCGCGTGGGGCGAGACCCGGGGGGCGCCCGGCGTGGCCGCGGTGACCTCGTTGACGATCCGCCGCGCGGCCCGGGGGTCGAGTCGCCCCCCGCGCGCCCCGAGCAACAGGGACGGGCCGGACCGGGCGGTGGCCAACGCCGGGCGGCCGCCGTCGAGCCAGGCACGCAGTGCCCGGTCCGCGGGCGGGCCGTACGGGACGGCGCGCTCCCGGTCGCCCTTGCCCACCACCCGCAGCAGGCGACGCTCGGTGTCGACGTCGTCCACGTCGAGCCCGCACAGTTCAGCGACCCGGATACCGCAGGAGTACAGCAGTTCCACGACCAGCCGGTCGCGCAGGGCGATCGGGTCCCCCTCGGCCGCGCCGAGCTCGGTGGTACGGATCGTCTCGGCCGCCTGGTCGAGGTCGAGCACCTCGGGCAGATGGCGACGGGCGCGGGGCGCCTCGAGCGGGGCCGCGACATCGGTCGGTACGAGGCCGGTCCGTGCGGCCCACCCGCTGAAGGATCGGGCTGCCGCGACACGGCGGGCGACGGTCGACCTGGCGGCCCCCGCACCGACTTGGGCGGCGAGCCACCCGCGTAGGGCGGGGAGGGTGAGTGCCCCGCGCAGGTCCGCCGCGGTGGAGGGTCCGTCGGTGTCCCGGGCGAGGTGGGCGAGCAGGCCGCGGACGTCGGAGCGGTAGGAGCGGACCGTCGCCTCGGACCGGGAGCGACCGGTGCGCAGGTAGTCCGCGAAGTCGTCGACCACGCCCCCGAACGGCTCGGACCGAGTGTCCCCATCACCCTCAGACATGCTCACCGGTCCCATGGGTACCAATTGTCGCCCTCGCGTCGGGCCGGCGCAAGCACGTCGGGCCGGACCAGCTGGGCCGGGCCAGCCGGGCCGGGCGATGGGGTCACGACACGGGGAAACTCATCTGCACCCCGCCATCCCGGCACCTGCGCCACCCCTCCGGGCCCCGTACGGCCGCCCCGGAGGCCAGGAGCCGGCCGAGGACGGCCCTCGCCGTGACGGGTGCGATTCCCGCCGAGGCCGCGATCTCGGCGGGCTCGGCGCCACCCGAGGTGGGCAGCGCCTCGAGGATCCGCCTGGTCGCGTCGTCCAGCCCGTCCCACGCGCCGGGCTCACCCCTGGGGGGCGGCGCCGTCTCCCCCATCCGACCTGCGAGCTCGACCACGTCCGACGTCCGAGAGACCAGCACCGCACCCCGCTCCCGGAGCAGCAGGTGACACCCGACCGACGCGACCGACGTGACCGGCCCCGGTACCGCGCCGACAGGGCGGTCCAGCGCGGTGGCCCACGCCGCCGTGCTCAGCGCACCGCTCCGGGCAGCCGCCTCCACCACCACGGAGGCGCCGGTCAACGCCGCGATGATCCGGTTCCGGTCGAGGAAGCGATACCGCGTCACCCCGGTCCCGGGGGGCTGCGCGGAGATCACCGCGCCGGTCTCCGCGATCTCGCGCAGCATCGCGTCGTTCCCGCGCGGGTAGAGCCGATCCACGCCACCGGCGAGGACCGCGATCGTGGTGCCGCGAACCCCGAGGACGGCGCGGTGCGCTGCTGCATCGATCCCGAAGGCCCCACCCGAGACGACCGTGAACCCTTCGGCGGACACCCCGCCACCCAGGTCGGCGGTCACCGCCCTCCCGTATGGAGTGGGCGCCCTGGTCCCGACGAGAGCGACCGACCTGCCCAGCACCTGGCCCGGGTCTGCGGGGCCACGCCACCACAGCCCAAGCGGGCGCAACGCGGTGGGCACCCCGCCCGTCCCGGCGCGGCGTCGTCCGCGTGGACGGTCCAGGGGTTCGAGGGCGAACCCCGGCCAACCCGGGTCACCGGGCACGAGGAGCCGGGCGTCCACCTCGTGTGCTGCCTCGAGTAGCCGCTCCCCGTCGACGAGGTCCCGCCGTGCTTCGGTCTGGGCCGCCACCGCGTCGCCGGCCCGACCGGCGCGGATCAGCTCCCGTGCCCGCACCGGCCCCACCGAGTCCACCAGGTCCCACAGCTGCGCGGTCGGGCGCTCGGTCACCGCGCCCAGGTAGGCGTAGGCCGCGCGCACCTCCGACGACACCACCGATCCCTGCTCCCGTTCCACCGGCATCACTCCTCCCCTCTCAGTACGAGCGCCTCCGCCACGTGCGGCTCCCCCGGCACGGTGGCCCCGTCCAGGTCGGCGACCGTCCACGCGAGGCGCAGACACCGGTCGACCCCGCGGGGTGACAACACCCCGTGTGCCAGTGCCCGGTCCAGGGGGTGCAGCGCCCGACGATCGAGCCCCCTTACGGATCGCAGTACGCGGCCGGGGACCTCGGCGTTCGCCCGCGCACCGGCGGCCTCCGGGCAACCCGCCCACCTCTCGGCGGCGGCCGCCCTCGCCGTCGACACCCTCGTCCGTACCGCGGCGGTGTCCTCACCCTCGTCCACGGCGAACAGCCCGGACCCGAGCGGCAGCGTCCGTGCGGCGATGTCGATCCGGTCGCGCAACGGCCCGGTCAGCGACCGTCCGTAGCGCCGTCGGGCATCGGGGGTGCACGTACAGGCATCGGGCCGTGCACTGCCACACGGGCAGTCGTTCGCCGCCAGCACCAGCTGGAATCGGGCCGGGAAGACGGAGATGCCGTCGCGCCTGGCGATCCGTACCTCGCCGTCCTCGAGCGGAGTGCGGAGGCTGTCCAGGACCCGGCCGGGGAACTCGGCGCACTCATCGAGGAACAGCACCCCGCGATGCGCCAGCGTCACCGCCCCGGGGCGTGCGACGTTGTTGCCGCCGCCGACGAGGGCGGCCACCGACGCCGAGTGGTGGGGAGCCACGAACGGCGGGCGACGTAGCAGCGGATCCCGCGCCGCGAGCCGTCCCATCACCGAGTGGATGGCCGTGGCCTCGAGGGCGTCCCGCTCCCCCAGGTCCGGCAGCAACCCCGGTAGCCGACGCGCGAGCATGGTCTTGCCGGTCCCGGGAGCCCCGCGCAGGAGCACGGCGTGCCCCCCGGCGGCAGCCACCTCGACAGCCCGCCGACAGTCGTCCTGCCCGTGCACCTCCGCCAGGTCGGTGTGGGACTGCGCGCCCACGGCGCGGACCTCCGGGGCGTCCGTGACCAGGGCTCCCCGGCCCCGGCACCATGACGCGAGCATCGCGAGTGAGTCGACCCCCGCGGTGTCGATACCGCTGACCAGCCGGGCCTCCGCGAGGTTCGCGGCGGGGACGATCGCCCGGGACAGTCCGGCGTCCCGCGCCGCGAGCACGGCGGGCAGCACCCCGCGCACCGACCGGACCCGACCGTCCAACGCCAGCTCACCCACCAGCAGGGTGCCGTCGAAGCCCGCCCCGGGCAGCTCCCCTGACGCGGTCAACGTGCCCACCGCGAGCGACAGGTCGAACCCCGAGCCCCTCTTCGGCAACGCCGCCGGGGACAGGGACAGCACGACCTTGCCCGACGGCCAGGTCAGACCACTGTTGATCACGGCGGCCCGCATCCGCTCCCGCGCCTGCAACACCGCCGAGTCCGGCAACCCCACGATGCTGACCCCGGGCAACCCGCGGCCCACGTCGGCCTCGACCTCCACCAGCTGTCCACCGACTCCCTGCAGTGTGACAGCCCACGTCCGACCGAGCGCCACGGCTACAGCACGTCCTCGAACAGCTCGAGACGGGGCCGAGTCGGGTCCGCCAGGTCCACGCCCACCACGTCGAAGCAGACCTGGCGCCACCGGCCCGGGTTCTCCGAGAGCCAGTGGGCGGCCAACCGCCGCAGACGGCGTTGCTTGTCCGGGGTCACCGACTCGGCGGGGGTGCCGAAGCCCGTCCCCGTGCGCGCCCGGACCTCGACGAATCGCAGTCGCCCCGCGGCGTCCAGCACCACCAGGTCGAGCTCGCCGGCCCGGCACCGCCAGTTCCGGCTGATGACCACTCCACCCCGGGCCTGCATCAACCCCGCAGCGTGGTCCTCACCGAGTCGCCCCGTCCGTCGGCGTGGATCCACACCGTCCCCGGCCGCCTCGCCGCCCACCGCCTCGTCCCCCGTCATCGCCAGCCCTCCCGGCCGCCCGGTCCGTCCGGGCCCGCCGGGGCTCACCCTGCCGGACGGACACGGCCCGACCCGCTGGTCGCGGATCGGGCCGGGGGCGCCCTGTGGAAGCGGCGCGGGCTGTGGAGAACGGGGGCCGGGTGCTACTCCGGGAGCCGCAGTTCAGGCTTGTCGAGTTCCTCGATGTTGACGTCCTTGAAGGTCAGCACCCGAACGTACTTGACGAAACGTGCAGGTCGGTACATGTCCCACACCCACGCGTCGGACATCCTCACGTCGAAGTAGACCTCACCGTCCGCGGACCGGGGTATCAGCTCGACGGCGTTGGCGAGGTAGAAGCGCCGCTCCGTCTCGACGACGTAGGTGAACTGGCCGACGATGTCGCGGTACTCGCGGTAGAGCGAGAGCTCCATCTCGGTCTCGTAGTTCTCCAGATCCTCGGCGCTCATCTCGTGCTGCTCCTCGAATGCGCCTGCGCGGCGCGACGGACGTTGGCGTACGACATCCGATGGATGCCGCTGGGACCGAGCTGCTCGATCGCCCTGGCGTGACTCACGGTGCTGTACCCCTTGTGGGCGGCGAAACCGTACCCCGGGTACCGCGAGTCGAGGTCCACCATAATCCGATCCCGCGTGACCTTTGCGAGGACACTCGCGGCGGCGATGGATGCGACCACTGCATCACCCCCGATCACGGACGTGGACTGACATCCGAGCCCGTCGACCGCGAAGCCGTCGGTCAGCACGAAACCGGGTGCCGGGTCGAGGGCGGCGACCGCCCGGCGCATCCCCTCCAGGTTGCACCGGTGGATCCCGCGCATGTCGATCCGGTCCGGCTCGATCACCACCACACTCACCGCCGACGCCCTGCGCAGGATGACGTCGTGCAGTCGCTCACGGGTGGCGGCCGTGAGCTTCTTCGAGTCATCCAGGTCTGCCAGGTCGGGGTGGAGCCGGTCCCCCAACACGCAGGCCGCCACCACCAGTGGGCCCGCACAGGAACCGCGTCCTGCCTCGTCCACACCGGCGACCGGGCCGAGACCTCGACGGGCGAGGGCTGCCTCCAACGCCAGGCGGCCGTCGCGACGGGTCACCCGGACCCGGCCGGGAAGGGCGACTCCCCGCGGCCGCTGCGGTCGCGCCGGGCTCACCCCGCGTTGATATCCGGGGAGGACACCGTCCCGATCCGGCTGAACGGGAGGATGATCGCCCGGACCTTGCCGATGATGTTCTCCTCGGGCACGGTTCCCTGGAACTCGTCACCCATGTGGAAGCGGGAGTCCGCGGAGTTGCCGCGGTTGTCCCCCATCACCCAGTAGTTGCCCTCGGGGACCGTGACCGGTCCGAAGGCACAATTGAGCGGGTTCCCGGCCGGCGAGGGGGCCTCATTGAGGTACGGCTCGTCCAGCGGCTGACCGTCGACGAGCAGTGCGCCATCCGGGGAGCAGCCCCCGACGGTCTGGCCCCCCACCGCGACGACGCGCTTGACCATATCGTTCTGGTCGGGTGGGACGATGCCGATCACACCGCCGATGTTCTGCAGGGTCCTGATGACCTCGTTGTCCGACCGGATGGACTGGTACCCCTCGTTCCACGAGTCGGGACCCTCGAAGACCACCACGTCCCCGGGCTCGGGGTCGCCGAAGCGGTAGGTGATCTTGTCGACGAAAATCCGGTCACCCGTGCAGCCCGCGCAGCCGTGCAGCGTGGGTTCCATGGACTCCGACGGGATCTGGTACACCCGTCCGACGAACGTCTGGAAGACGAACACCAGGACCAGTGCGATCACCACCAGTAGCGGGATCTCGATGTACCAGGGCTGGCCCTTCTTCTCGACGCCGCGAGCCGGGGCCCCGTCGTTACGGGACCCCGGCTCGGCGGCGTCATGTCCAGGCGTATCGGTGCTGCTCACCCGGATGAGCGTAGTCGATCCCGCACCGCCGACGGCGGCCGAGCCCGACCCGCTCTACACGGTCAGCGCTTCTCCTTGATCTTCGCGGCCTTGCCACGGAGTGCACGCAGGTAGTACAGCTTCGCGCGACGCACATCGCCGCGGACGAGGACGTCGATGCGGTCGATCGTGGGCGAGTGCACGGGGAACGTGCGCTCGACGCCGACGCCGAACGAGACCTTGCGGACGGTGAAGGTCTCGCGGACACCGCCGCCCTGGCGACGGATCACGACGCCCTTGAAGACCTGGACGCGCTCCTTCGAGCCCTCGATGACCTTGACGTGCACGTCGAGCGTGTCGCCGGGCCGGAAATCCGGGATGTCGTCGCGGAGTGACTTGTTGTCGATGAAGTCGAGAGTGTTCATTGTGTTCCTTGCATGTCAGGAATGAGGACAGAGGACCCTGGCGCCCGCCCACAGGCGGGACGACCGGTTCGTGCCCCGGATCAGCGCGACCGTCCTCAGGCACGCGGGGTGCCCGGAAGGTCAACCTCGCTAGTGTGCCATCCCCGTCGCAGCCGACCCAAATCAGTCGGACGGGGGAACCCAACCGATGGCCGAGAGCGTCGCTCGGTCCGCCGTGTCGAGCTCGGCCCGGACGAGGAGGTCCGGCCGCCGCTCGGCGGTCCGCCTCAGCGACTCGTCGCGGCGCCACCGCGCGATCCTGGCGTGATCGCCACTCTTGAGGACTTCGGGCACCGGCCGGTCGCGCCACACCTCGGGCCGGGTGAAACTGGGGCCCTCGAGTAGACCGTCGGAGAAGGAGTCCTCCTCATGGCTGCGCCGGTTCCCCAGCACCCCGGGTAGGAGGCGGATGACGGCCTCGGCGATGACGAGCACCGCCACCTCGCCCCCGATGAGGACGTAGTCGCCGATGCTGACCTCCTCGACGTCCATCCGCGTGGACGCCTCGTCGACCACGCGCTGGTCTATGCCCTCGTAGCGACCACACGCGAACAGCAGGTGGCGTCGACGGGCGTAGCGGTGCGCGTCAGCCTGGGAGAACGGTCGTCCGGCGGGCGTCGGGACTATCAGGAGTGGGCGGGTCTCACCGTCCCCCGGCTCGCTCATCGCCGTCCCCGGCGGCGGCACGAGGTCGTCCAGCGCTTCGCCCCACACCGTCGGGCGCATGACCATGCCCGGCCCACCGCCGAACGGGGTGTCGTCGACCGACTTGTGGACGTCGTGGGTCCAGCCCCGGAGGTCGTGAACGGCGACGTCGACTATGCCCCGGTCGGCGGCCCGACCGATCAACGCCAACTGCAGCGGAGCGAGGTACTCGGGGAAGACCGTGATGACGTCGAGGTGCATGAGCGGCCCGTCCCCACCATCGGGGAGAGCGGTCACGACGTCCCCAGGTCGAGCAGCCCCTCCGGCGGGTCGATGACGCACGTCCGCGCGACGACGTCCACCTCGGGGACCATCTCGGAGACGAACGGGACCAGTGCATCGCCTCCGTCGGCCAGCCGGATGGCCAGGAGTTCGCCGGCCGCGGTGTGCACGATCTCGGTCACCTCGCCGAGGGTGGCACCCGAGGTGTCGAGTACCCGCAGTCCCACCAGTTGATGGTCGTGGTACTCGTCCGGGTCCTCCGGATCCTCCAGCGCATCCGAGTCGACGAGCAGCAGCATGCCGCGGAGTGCGTCCGCGGTGTCCCGATCGCCGACGCCTTCCAGACGCACCAGAAGCCGCCCGGAATGCTGCCGGGCGGCTTCGATGGTGACGTCGCGGTCGGTGGCCCGATCGCCCCGACCGACCCGCCCGACGAGTCGGGTCCCGACGGCGAATCGCTCCTCGGGTGAATCGGTGCGAACCTCCACCACCAGTTCGCCGCGGACGCCGTGCGATTTGACGACGCGTCCCACGACGAGCTCCATGATGGTCCAGGTCCTCCGATTGCCGACGTGTACGGGCGGGGTCAGCGGTCAGTGTCGACCACGTCGACCCGGACACCGTCGCCGCCGACGGCGGAGACGATGGTCCGGATCGCGGAGGCGGTACGGCCACCCCGACCGATGACACGGCCGAGATCCTCGGGCGCGACGGCCACACGGATCACGGTGCCGCGCCGACCACCACTCGACCGGACGGTCACCGCGTCGGGGTCCGACACGATTCCGCGGACGAGGTGGTCGACGGCGTCGACGACCATGTCATTCATCTGTCTCAGGCCTCGGCGGTCTCGGCGTCAGCCGACGCGGCCTCGCCCTCGCCGGCCTCGGCGGCCTTCGCGGCCTCCTGCTCGGCCTTCTTGGCCTCGTCCTTCTTCGCCTTCTCGGCCTTGCGCTTGGCGGTGATGGCCTCAGCAGACGGCTCGCCCTGGGCGTCCTCGAGGGCCTTGTTGAACAGGTCCAGCTTCGACGGCTTGGGCTCGGCGGTCTTCAGGGTGCCCTCGGCGCCCTCGATCCCCTTGAACTTCTGCCAGTCGCCGGTGATCTTGAGCAGCTGCTCGACGGCCTCGGTGGGCAGGGCGCCGACACCGAGCCAGTACTGCGCGCGCTCGGAGTCGATCTGGATGAAGCTCGGCTCCTCCTTGGGGCGGTAGAGACCGATGGTCTCGATGGCGCGCCCGTCGCGGCGGGTGCGGGCGTCGGCGACGACGACCCGGTACTGCGGGTTACGGATCTTGCCGAGGCGGGTGAGCTTGATCTTGACGGCCATGAGGCGTCTCGCTTTCTGTTGCGGGTCACGTGGCGATTCAGCGGCGCCCGCCCTGCTGGCGGGGCCCGGTTTCGCCTTCCGGGTGACCGCCGTTCGGCACGGACCCACGAGGGTCCACCGGTGACGGCGTCCAGCGGACCAGTCTAGACAGGCCGGGACCGTGCGCACCAATCGACGCGTCGGGCGGACCGGTCAGCGCTTGGGGAACTTCAGGTCGTTGAGGTCGATCCCCTCCAGCCCCGGCGGGAGCTGGTCGAGTCCGGGCGGCAACTGGGACAGGTCGGGCATCCCGCCGGGCGGCATACCGGGCATCCCGGGCGGCATCCCCGGCATCCCCCCGGGCATCATCCCCCGCTGCTTGGGCGGGGTGGGACCGCGGCCCTTCCCCTTGCCCTTGCCCTTCTTGCCCTTGCGCTGGTTCTTGCGTCCCGCCCCGGGCATCCCCATCTGGCCCGCCATGCGGCTCATCATCTTGCGGGCCTCGAAGAACCGGTCGACCAACTGGTTGACGTCGGTGACCGTGACCCCCGAACCGTTCGCGATGCGCTGGCGGCGCGAGCCGTTGATGATCTTCGGGTCCGCGCGCTCCTCGGGGGTCATGCCGCGGATGATCGCCTGGATGCGGTCCAGGTACTTCTCGTCGATGTCGCCGACGGCGGCCTTCATCTCCTTGCCGCCGGGCAGCATGCCGAGCAGGTTCCCGATGGGCCCCATCTTGCGGATCATCAACATCTGGTCGAGGAAGTCCTCGAGCGTGAGCTCGCCGGAGCCGATCTTCGCGGCGGTCTTCTCCGCCTCCTGCGCGTCGAAGACCGTCTCCGCCTGCTCGATGAGCGAGAGCACGTCGCCCATCCCGAGGATGCGGCTGGCCATGCGGTCGGGGTGGAAGACGTCGAAGTCCTCGAGCTTCTCGCCGTCGGACGCGAACATGATCGGCGTCCCGGTGAGCTCGCGGACGCTCAGCGCGGCGCCACCGCGGGCGTCACCATCGAGCTTGGTGAGCACGACACCGGTGAAGCCGACGCCCTCACGGAAGGCCTCGGCCGTGACCACCGCGTCCTGACCGATCATCGCGTCCAGGACGAAGAAGGTCTCGTGGGGCTGGACGGCATCCCGGATCCCCCGGGCCTGGGCCATCATCTCCTCGTCGATGCCGAGTCGACCGGCGGTGTCGACGATCACGACGTCGTGCATCTTGGCGCGGGCGTGAGCCAATCCGCGCTGCGCGACGGACACCGGCTCCTGGACACCGATCACCTCGCCGTCGCCCCCGACGGAGGTCCCGGGGTGCGGGGCGAAGGTGGGTACTCCGGCACGCTCACCGACGATCTGCAGCTGGTCGACCGCTCCCGGCCGCTGCAGGTCACAGGCCACCAGGAGCGGTGTGTGCCCCTGCCCCTTGAGCCAGTGCGCCAGTTTGCCCGCCAGGGTGGTCTTACCCGCGCCCTGCAGACCCGCCAGCATGATGACCGTCGGGGGCTGCTTGGCGAATTCGATCCGTCGCTCCTGCCCGCCGAGGATGGCGGTGAGTTCGGCGTCGACGATCTTGACGACCTGCTGGGCGGGGTTGAGCGCCTCGGAGACCTCCGCGCCCTTGGCACGCTCCTTGACCCGCGAGATGAACTCGCGCACCACCGGCAGGGCGACGTCGGCCTCGAGCAGTGCCAGGCGGATCTCGCGGGCCGTCGCGTCGATGTCGGCGTCGCTGAGCCGACCTTTTCCGCGCAGGTCCTTGAGCGCACCTGTGAGGCGGTCGGACAAGGATTCGAACACGGCAACAGCTCCCTGGTTCGCGGCCCGGGAGCGCGCACGGTTCCCGGTGTCGTCGGCGACGACTGATCACAGGGTATCGGCATGCGCCACGGCGGGCGTCGTGGGATCACGTCGTGGCAGCAACGCCTCCACCTGACCGGCCGTACTCAACACCGCTCCGGGGCCGGAGAGGGCGAACACGTCCTCCACCGCCGCTCCCCTGGTGCGCACCACCACCCAGTCGATCCGGGCGCCGGCCTCGATGATCGCGGCAACCACCCTGGCGAACAGGCCGGGCCGGTCCTCCGACCGCACCTCCATCAGCACACCGTCGGCGTCGGTCCGGTGGGAGATCAGGACGGAGGATCTGGCCTGCGGGGGCCCGATCGGCAGCGCCGCCCCCCGGGACAGCGCGGCGCGCAGCGGCGCGGGGAGCCCGGAGTCGATCGAGCGGCGCAGATCCTGCCGGAGTACGCGTCCGTCCACCGGGTCTCCGAAGCGGGTGGAGACCGTCATCCGAGCGCGCATCCCGCCCGGAGGACGCAGGTCGATCTCCGCGTCCACGATCTCCAGCCTGTGGGCTGCCAGGACCTCCGCGGTCACCGCCAGTGAACGACCGCCACCGGGTACGACGAGAGTGACCTCGTGCGTGGTCCCGGAGTCCGCCGCCCGGAGGCCCACCACGACATCCGGTGGTCCGTGCCGCCGAGAGGCGTTCACCGTCGGCGCCTGCACCGCGGCGGGACGGGGGCCGAGCGCCTTGCCGCAGGCCGCCACGAGCGCGGCGTGGGCCCCGGCACGGCCTGTGGTCCAGACCGTCGGCCCGGTCGCGAGCGAGTCCGCCTCGGTGAGCGCGGCCAACACGTCGAAGGCGACGGCGTCCCGGTCCAGCGCGGTGAGCACGGCCTCGGCGGTGGCGGGGTCGGCGGGGTCGCGTCTCGCGGCGGTCGCGGGGAGCAGCAGATGATGCCTCACGATGCGCGTGAGGGTCTCGGTGTCGCGGCCCCCGAGGCCCATCCGCGCGCAGATCGGACGGATCATGTCCGCCCCGTTCTCGCTGTGGTCGCCGTCCCGGCTCTTCCCGAGGTCGTGCAGGAGCGCCGCGAGCAGCAGGAGGTCCGCGCGTGCGACGGAGGTGGTGAGTCGGGACGCCTCCACGGCCGTCTGCACCAGGTGCCTGTCGACCGTGTAGATGTGCGCCCGGTCGCGGGCGGGCAGATCCCGCACCCCCGCCCATTCCGGTAGCAGCCGTTCCCACAACCTGCACCGGTCGAGCGCCTCGTGCACGGGGATCTGCGCCTCACCCGAGCCCAGGAGCACGAGCAGGTCCGACAGGGCCTCCGCCGGCCACTGACCGTCCGGGACGGGGCAGCGTTCGGCGAGGACACCGAGGGTGGAGGTCGCGATCGGCAGCCCGAACCGGGCCGCGGACGCGGCCACCCGCAGCGCCAGCCAGGGGTCGTCGGCCACGCGGGCCGCGCGGGCGAGCGTCACCTCCCCCGCATGTTCCACCACCCCGTCGTCGAGGGGCCGACGGACAGGCGACCTCCGCAGCAGGCCGGTCAGTCCCCGGGAGGACAGCGCCGCGCACGAGCCACGGATCGCCTGGTCCGCGGTGAACGCGATCGTCCGGGAGGCGTCGCTCAGCGCCCGGGCGAGATCGAACCGGTCCCCCAGACCCAGCGCCTCGCCGACCTCGTCCCCGTACTCGGCGTGCAGCACCTCGCGGGGGCGTCCGCTGACGCGGTGTAGTTCGGTCCGGGCGTCCAGCACCAGCCGGTGCGCGCGCGCCATCCCACCGGGGACCACGGGCCGACCGTCGCTGAGGTGGGCCAGGCCCAGGGCGGCGACGAGCTGCGCGTCGCGGAGCCCACCGGCCCCGTTCTTCAGGTCGGGTTCGCTGCGGTGCGCGATCACCCCGGCCCGGTGGCGCCGGGCGGCCGCCGCGTCGACGAGGTCGTCGAAGCGGGAGGCGATCTGGTCCCGCCACTGCCGGCGGGCGCCGTCCACGACGAGCGCTCCCAGATCCGCGTCGCCAGCGATCACGCGCGCGTCCAGCAGACTCAGCCCGACGGAGACGTCGGCAGCGGCCACGGCCAGGCACTGGTCGACCGTGCGGACACTGTGGTCGAGTCCGACGCCGGAATCCCACAGCGGGTACCACAGTGCGTCGGCCAGCTCGCCCACGTCACGGTCCGGCCGCCGCTCGTGGACCAGGACGAGGTCCAGATCCGAGTGTGGCAGAACCTCCCGGCGTCCCAACCCGCCGAACGCGATGAGGGCGAACCCCGACCCCGGGCCGATCCCGGCCTCGTCGGCGAGCCGTCCCAGCTCCATCTCGTAAAGCTCGCACAGGGCGTCCCTCAACGGCGCGGCGGGCAGGCTCTCACGCGGGGCGGAGAGGATCCGCTCGCGTCCCGCCCGCAGCGCCGTGGCGCGCTCGCCGTCGGCCGTGACCGCCATGGCACTCCCCTTCCCTCATCCGTCGGGTCCAGAATGTCGCCTCCGTGTCACCGCCTCGGGGCGTACACGTTTCACCTTTGTGAACGGCTGCGCACGGTCTGCGCGGGACCGGGCGAGGGTGGCGTCCGCAGTACGCGACGGCGCGCGGCCGCCCCTGTGACGGGGCGACCGCGCGCCGGGTTCTGCCCGAGGGTCAGATCGCGGACGTGCCCTCCTCACCGGTGCGGACGCGCACGATGCTCTCGACGGGGGTCACCCAGACCTTGCCGTCGCCGATCTTTCCGGTCCGGGCCGCGTCGACGATCAGTTGGACCGCGGTGCCGGCGGTCTCGTCGTCGACCACCACCTCCACCCTGATCTTGGGGACGAAGTCCACGGCGTACTCGGCGCCGCGGTAGACCTCGGTGTGGCCCTTCTGGCGTCCGTATCCCTGGACCTCGCTGATGGTGAGGCCGTGGATACCGGCCTGCTCCAGTGCTGCCTTGACATCGTCGATCGTGAACGGTTTGACGATCGCGGTGACGAGCTTCATGTCGTGGGTTCCTTTCGAAGTGGTCGGCTCAGCGGATGAGCGCGTTGGTGGAGGCCTCGTACGCGCTCTCGGCGTGCTGGGCACCGTCGATGCCCGCCTGCTCGTCGGCCTTGTCGATCCTCCAGCCGAGCGGCCGGCAGATCGCCCAGGCGATCGCGGTCATGATGCCGGTGAACACGAGGGCGGCCACGGCGATCGCGATCTGGACCACCAGGAGTCGCCAGCCGTCCGCGGAGTAGAACATTCCCGCGTCCGTTCCGAAGGTGCCGGTGGCGAACAGGCCGATGGCGATGGTGCCCCAGAGTCCTGCCACCAGGTGCACGCCCACCACGTCCAGGGCGTCGTCGTAGCCGAAGCGGTGCTTGAGGCCGACGGCGAGCGCGGACAGCACGCCCGCGATCGCACCGAGGGCGATCGCGCCGAGCGGGTGGACGGAGCCGGCGGCGGGGGTGATGGCCACGAGGCCAGCGACCACGCCGGAGGCGGCACCGAGGCTGGTGGCGTGGCCGTCACGGATACGCTCCGCGAGGAGCCAGCCGAGCATCGCGGCGGCGGTGGCGGCGGTGGTGTTGACCCACGCCAGGCCCGCCGCGCCGTTGGCACCGAACGCGGAACCGGCGTTGAACCCGAACCAGCCGAACCACAGCAGGGCGGCGCCGAGCATAACCAGCGGCAGGTTGTGCGGGCGGTAGGCGGTGCGACCGAACTCGAGCCGCTTGCCGACGAGCAGGACCAGGACGAGCGCGGCCATACCGGCGTTGATGTGCACGACGGTTCCGCCGGCGAAGTCGACGGGCGCCACGGCGGCGGTCAGCCCGCCCTCGCCGTCGTCGACGGTCCCGAAGATCATGGCCGCCAGCCCACTGTCCGAGTGGGAGAGCAGTCCGCCGCCCCACACCATGTGGGCGAGCGGGAAGTACGCCAGGGTCACCCAGACGCCGACGAACGCCAGCCAGGTGCCGAACCGGGCGCGCTCGGCGATCGCGCCCGAGATGAGCGCGACGGTGATGATCGCGAAGGTCACCTGGAAGGCGACGTCGACGACCTGCGGGTAGGCGCCGGAGCCGGAGACCGCCCATTCGGTGGCGTCACCGATCACCCCGGAGAGCCCGAACATCTCGAAGGGGTTGGCGAACAGCCCCAGGACCGACTCGCTGCCGTAGGACATCGACCATCCCCACAGCAGGTAGATCACGCCGACCACGCCCATCGCGCCGAACGACATCATCATCATGTTCAGCACGGACTTCTGCCGGGACATGCCGCCGTAGAAGAGCGCCAGGGCGGGCGTCATGAGCAGTACCAGGGATGCTGCGATGAGCATCCAGGCCGTGTCTCCCGTATCGATCTCCGGCGTCGCCTCCTGGGCGAGCAACGCGACACTGTCACCTATCACGGTGCGGTCCTCCTCGTCTCGTACGTGGTGAGCGACTCTTCGCTCCCCGTCGACATGAAGATTTCCTTGGTCGTGTTGCACCGGATGTGCCCTGATGTTTCGGGGTTGTAACGCGCTCGGGTCCCCTGTTCCGGTCGTGTGTCCCGGCCGCCCGGGCGCGTATCCCGGCCGCGTCGCCCGGGACCTACGTGCCGAGCAACGCGTCGACGAAGGCCTCGGGGGTGAACGGCGCGAGGTCGTCGGCCCCCTCGCCCAGTCCGACGAGCTTCACGGGCACGCCCAACTCGTGCTGGACCTGGAACACGATGCCGCCCTTGGCGGTGCCGTCGAGCTTGGTGAGCACGACACCGGTGATGTCGACGACCTCCTTGAACACGCGCGCCTGCATGAGCCCGTTCTGCCCGGTGGTGGCGTCGATCACCAACAGGACCTCGTCGACGGGGGTCTTCTTCTCCACCACCCTCTTGACCTTGCCGAGCTCGTCCATGAGCCCGGTCTTGGTGTGGAGGCGACCGGCGGTGTCCACGAGCACGGCGTCCACGCCGGTCTCGACCCCGCGGGTGACCGCGTCGAAGGCGACGGAGGCGGGATCCGCGCCCTCCTTGCCGCGGACCACCTCGGCGCCCACCCGCTCGGCCCAGGTCTGGAGCTGATCCGCGGCGGCGGCGCGGAACGTGTCCGCGGCGCCGAGGAGGATCTCGCGACCGTCGGCGACGAGGACGCGGGCGAGTTTGCCGGTGGTGGTGGTCTTGCCGGTGCCGTTGACGCCGACGACGAGGAGGACGGCCGGCGTCCCGTCGTTCGGCAGCGCACGCAGCGAGCGGTCGAGTTCGGGGTGGAGGTTGTCGATGAGGGTCTGCCGCAGCAGATCGCGCACCTCGGCCTCGGTGCGGACCTGTCGGGTGGCGATCTCCGCCCGCAGGCGGTCCACGACGAGCTCGGTGGTGGCCGAACCGAGGTCGGCCATGATCAGCGTGTCCTCGATCTCCTCCCAGGCGTCCTCGTCGAGATCGCCGGCGCCGAGGAGACCCAGCAGCCCCTGGCCCACGGTGTTCTGCGACCGCGCGAGGCGGCCCCGCAGGCGGTCGAGGCGGCCGGCGGCCGGGTCGATGCGCTCGACCGGGGCGACCGGCTCCGGGGTCCCGGTGACCGTCTCCGGGGGCGCCGGGATCTCCTCGTCGGGCACCTCGGGCGGGACCACGACGGGTTCGACCGGGGCGGGCTCGACGACCTCGGTGGCCTCGGTCGGGCCGGGATCGACGTCCGGCTCGGGCGCGGGGACGGCAGTCTCGGGCGCGGTATCCGGCGCGGTCGCGGGTTCGGCGGCGGGTTCGGCGGCGGGGGCCGCCCCCGTCGCAGCGGACGGCGGCGCGGGGGGCCGTGGGGCCGGTGTCGCCGGCGGCAGGTCCTCCCGCGGCGTCGGGTCACGGCGCACCGGCTCCCTGGGCGGGGCCGCCGTGGCGCCGCCCCCTCCCTGGGCGAACGAGAACCCCGTCCCGGCCTGATAGTTGCCGGAGCGCTCCTCGCGGGTGAGCTCCTTGCGCTCGGCGGCCCTGGTGAGGGAGATCTGCCGCTTCTTCCGCAGCTGCAGACCCACGACGAGGGCGATGATGGCCAGCAGCAGCACCGCGGCGACGGCGATGATGATCCAGGTGGTGGTAGTCACGGTGCCCAGTATGGCCGACCGCACCCGTCGCCATCTCGGTCCCGGGGGGCTGTGGCGGACCTAGACTGGCGTCTGTCGTCGTCCGGGGAGGAGCCCACGTGGTCGAGCTCGCCGCCCAGCCAGGGGGTACGTCCGTACGCCGGCGCCCCCTCCGCCGGGCCCCGGCCCCGCCCACCTGGCTCGCCAAGACCATCATGGCGGTGACGGGGTTGCTCTTCACCGCCTTCGTGGTGGTGCACATGGTCGGCAATCTCAAAGTGTTCGGCGGGGCCACGGGTTTCGACGCCTACGCCGCGTGGCTGCGGACGTTGCTGTACCCCCTCGTCCCCCACGAGGGCGTCCTGTGGGCGTTGCGCGTCGTGCTGGTCCTGGGCCTGGTGGCGCACGTCTGGTGCGCGGTCGTGCTGGTGCGGCGCTCCCACGCGTCCGCGGGCCCGCACCGTCGGCGGACAGGCCTGACGGCCGGCTCGTTCGGCGCCCGCTCGATGCTGCTCACCGGCGTGGTGCTGCTGCTCTTCGTCGTCTTCCACGTCCTCGACATGACCACGGGCACCGCCCCCGCGGCGTCGGAGGCGTTCGAGCCCGGCACGGCGTACGCCAATCTGGTCGCCAGCTTCTCGCGGCCCTGGGTCGCGGCCTTCTACGGCATCACCATGGTGCTGCTGGCCCTGCACGTCGCCCACGGGGTCCGCACCGCCGCCGGCGACCTCGGGGTGACCGGCGCCCGGAGCCGGGCG
Source organism: Dietzia sp. IBK-p2-15D (assembly GCF_057773105.1). Taxonomy (NCBI): domain Bacteria; kingdom Bacillati; phylum Actinomycetota; class Actinomycetes; order Mycobacteriales; family Dietziaceae; genus Dietzia; species Dietzia sp. IBK-p2-15D. The sequence goes on along the minus strand of NZ_JBYMTK010000003.1, from coordinate 56,855 downwards.
GTGATCACGACCGTGGGCGGGATCGCCGCGGTGGCCGTGCTGCTGGGCAACGCCGCTATCCCGATCGCGGTCCAGGCCGGGTGGTTGACGTGACCTTCACCCCGCCCCCCGTCCTCATGCCCGACGCACGACAGGGACACGTGCTGAGCTCCGGCACACCCGGGGGCGACCCGGCCTCCGCTTGGGCGAGGCGTCGCGACGCCTACCGCCTGGTCGCGCCGGCCAACCGCCGCCACCTCCACGTGGTGGTGATCGGCACGGGCCTGGCCGGGGCCGGCGCGGCGGCCGCCCTCGGCGAACTCGGCTACCGGGTCACCGCGTTCACCTACCACGACGCCGCCCGGCGCGCGCATTCCGTGGCCGCCCAGGGCGGGATCAACGCCGCCCGCGGCCGCCGGGTGGACGGAGACTCCGTGGCCAGGTTCGTCGCCGACACCGTCTCGGGCGGGGACTTCCGTGGGCGGGAGGCCGAGGCGTTCCGGCTGGGCGAGGAATCCGCGCGGGTGATCGATCACTTCTCCGCCATCGGGACCCCCTTCGCACGCGAGTACGGCGGCGTCCTGTCGACCCGGTCCTTCGGCGGCGTGCAGGTCTCGCGCACGTACTACTCCCGCGGTCAGACCGGCCAACAACTCCAGCTCGCGGGCGTCTCGGCCCTGCAGCGGCAGATCCGTGCCGGCGCCGTCACGCTGCACACCCGCCACGAGATGCTCGACCTCGTCGTCGACGATTCGGGGTGCCACGGTGTGGTGGTCCGTGACCTGGTGTCCGGCCACATCCGGGCCGAGACCGCGCACGCGGTCGTCCTCGCGACCGGTGGCTACGGGACCGTCTTCCACGACTCCACGCTCGCGATCCACTCCAACGCCTCGGCGGTGTGGCGCGCGCACCAGCGGGGGGCCCTGTTCGCCTCACCGTCGTTCGTGCAGTTCCACCCCACCGCGCTGCCCAAGGACAACGACTGGCAGGCCAAGACGATCCTCATGAGCGAATCGTTGCGCAACGACGGCCGCGTCTGGGTCCCGCTCCACGACGGCGACGATCGGCCGCCCGGGGAGATCCCGGACGCCGACCGCGACTTCTTTCTCGAGCGCCGATATCCCGCCTTCGGCAACCTCGTGCCCCGCGACGTGGCCTCCCGGGCGATCACCTCCGAGATCCGTGCCGGGCGAGGGGTGGGGCCACGCCGCAACTCCGTCTACCTGGACTTCCGTGACGCCCTGGCCCGCGACGGCCGGGGGACGATCACCGAGCGCTACGGCAACCTGTTCGAGATGTACGCCCACGCCACCGGCGAGGACCCGTACGCCGTACCCATGCGCATCGCGCCGACGTGCCACTTCACGATGGGCGGGCTGTGGAGCGACTTCGACCTGCAGACGTCGATCCCCGGCCTGTTCGTCGGCGGCGAATGCGGCTGGGCGTATCACGGCGCGAACCGGCTCGGCGCCAACTCCCTGCTCAGCGCGAGCGTCGACGGGTGGTTCACCCTTCCCTACTCGGTGCCGGCGCACCTGGCCACCCGCCTCGGGGACGACCTACCGGGCGACGACGACGAGGTGGTCGTCACCGCCGTGGCCCGCGCCCGGTCGCGGGTGCGGAACCTGCTCGCGGTGGGCGGCTCGACCGGGCCCGAGCACTTCCACCGTGAGCTCGGCGAGATCCTCTACTCGGGGTGCGGCGTCACACGGACGGCCGACGGCCTGACCCGGGCGATCGAGCGCATCCGTGACCTGCGGACCCGGTTCTGGACCGACCTGCGGGTCACGGGCACAGGCGGTCACCTCAACCAGGTGCTCGAACTGGCCGGGCAGGTCGCCGACTTCCTCGAACTGGCGGAACTGATGTGCGTGGATGCGCTGGACCGGGACGAATCGTGCGGCGCCCACTTCCGCGACGAGCACCAGACGCCCGACGGCGAGGCCCGGCGGGACGACCGTCGGTGGGCCTTCACCTCCGCCTGGGCCTCCGAGGGCGATGACCGTGGCGGGCCCCGGTCCTTCACCCGACACGCCGAACCGCTGGAGTTCTCGGCGGTCGCCCCCACCGCGAGGGATTACCGATGAGACTGACCCTGCGCATCTGGCGGCAGTCCGGGCCACACGAGGCCGGACGGTACGAGGAGTTCGAGGTCCGCGACGCACGGCCGGAGATGAGTGTGCTGGAGCTGCTCGACGTCCTCAACGGCGACCTGGTGGACGCGGGCATCGAACCGGTGGCGTTCGACTCCGACTGCCGCGAGGGCATCTGCGGGGCCTGCGGCGTCACCGTCGACGGTCGCCCGCACGGTCCCGCGGAGAACACCCCGTCGTGTCACCAGCGGCTGACCCCCTACGCCGACGGGGACACCCTGCGCATCGAACCGCTTCGCGCCGCCGTGTTCCCCGTCATCCGCGATCTGGTGGTGGACCGGTCCGCTCTGGACGGGGTCGTCGAGTCCGCGGCCCATGTGGGAATCCCGGCCGGCGCCGCCCCGGACGCGGACTCGACCCTCCAGGGTCACGACACGGCGGAGACCGCACTGGACTTCGCGGCGTGCATCGGGTGCGGGGCGTGTGTGGCGGCCTGCCCCAACGGCTCGGCCAACCTGTTCGTGGGGGCCAAACTCGGGCACCTCGCCCTCATGCCCGTCGCGGGCGCCGACCGCGCGGCCCGCGCCCGCGAGATGGTCAGCGCCGCCGACGAGGAGTTCGGTCCCTGCTCGCTCTACGGGGAGTGCTCGCGGGTGTGCCCGGCGGGGATCCCGCTGCGGGCGATCGGCGTGGTCAACCGTGAACGGCTCCGGGCGGTCTTCCGGCGCTCGTGAGCGAGCGGCGCCGCCTTGGCCACGTGCACGAAGGCCGGCACGTCGCACTCGGGTGACGACCGGGCCGTCCGTGACCTAGACGTCGTCCTCCCCGACCGGTCCGCCCTCGCCCTCCCACGTCTCGATCATCCTGACCTTGGTCCGGGTGAACTTGCGGCGCACGCCCACTCCCCCGCGGTCGCTCTCCGGGATGAAGCGCGCACCGAAATGGGTCAGGGCGTCGGTGAGGGCCTGCACCTCGGCCTCGTCGAGGTCGCCCGCCCCGCGCTCGTAGTCCCGGATCCTCTCCTCGTTCACCCCGGAGCGAAGGGCGACGACCTTGGTGGAGACCAGGCACAACGCTCGCGCGGCACGCGCGAGACTGGGGTCCATGAACAGTTCTGAGTGAGTCATGACCCCATCCTGCCAGCGCGACGCCGGGGGGGCGCCGTCGACGGGTCAGCGCATGCGTTGGGAGATGACCTTGGAGATGCCGTCGCCCTGCATCGACACGCCGTAGAGCACGTCGGCCACGTCCATGGTGGGCTTCTGGTGGGTGATGACGATGAGCTGGCTGGTCTCCCTGAGCTGTTCGAACAGCCCGATGAGCCGCCGCAGGTTGGTGTCGTCGAGCGCCGCCTCGACCTCGTCCATGACGTAGAACGGGCTGGGGCGGGCCTTGAATATCGCCACCAGCATGGCGACCGCGGTGAGCGACTTCTCGCCGCCGGACAGCAGCGACAACCGCTTCACCTTCTTTCCCGGTGGCCGCGCCTCCACCTCGATCCCGGTGGCGAGCATGTCCTCCGGCTCGGTGAGGATCAGTCGCCCCTCCCCTCCGGGGAAGAGCGTGGAGAAGACACCCCGGAACTCGCGCTCGACGTCGACCCACGCCTCGGTGAAGATCTGCTCGATGCGCTCGTCGACGTCGTCGATCACCCCCTCGAGGTCGGACCGGGCCTTCTTCACGTCGTCGAGCTGGGTGGACAGGAACGCGTAGCGCTCCTCCAGGGCAGCGAACTCCTCCAACGCCAGCGGGTTGACCTTGCCCAGGGTGGCCAGGTCCTTCTGCGCCGACCTGAGACGACGCTCCTGTTCGGCGCGCACGAACGGCATCGGCGGCGGCGGGGTCACGTCCTCGCCGCGCTCGCGAGCCGCCTCGTACTCCTGCATCTCCAACGCCGACGGCGGCAGGTCCACGTCCGGGCCGTACTCCTCGACGAGGGCCTGCGGTTCGATACCGTGACGCTCGAGCACCGCCGCCTCGAGCTCCGAGACCTTGACCTCGAGCTGCGCCCGGACGATCTCGTCGCGGTGGGCGGCGTCGCCGAGCCTCGAGACCTCGGACTCGGCCGCCGCGAGATCACCGCGCAGCGCGGCGACACCGGCGGTGGCCTCGGCGCGCGCGGCCGAGAGCCGGTCCCGCTCGGTTCCGGCGGCGGTGATGAGTTCGTCGAGCCGCGAGAGCAGCCGCCCGCTGAGTTCGTCGACCACGCCGGCGACCTCCGCGCCGCGGCGCCGCTGCGCCGCCGCCCTGGCGGCCCGGGCCCGGGACTCGCGCTCCGCCTGCGCGGCCCGCCGCAGGGACGCCGACTTGCCGCGGACGCCGGCGGCCCGTTCCTCGGCGGACCGGTGGGCGAGCCTGGCCTCGAGTTCCGCGGCCCGGGCCGAGGCCACCGCGGCCTGCGCGGCACCACGCCCGTCGTCCTCGGGTGGCCGGACCTCGTCGTCGTCGTCCCCGGCCCTGGCGAGTCGGTCGGTCAGCTCGGCGTGTTCGGCGCGCGCGGCGTCGAGCTTGTCCACCGAGATCCGGCGGGTCTGCTCCAGGCGCCGCACCTCGGCCTCGGCGCGACGGCGCCGCTGGCCGATACGGGCGAGCTCCGCGTAGATCTCCTCGATCGCGGCGTCGGACTCGCTGATGGCGGCGAGCGTCTCGGAGAACCGGTCCGCCCGCTCGGTGTCCTCGGCCGCCGCGCCGGCCAACTCGGCGCGGGTGGTCTCGATCTCGGCCCGAACGGCGTCGCGCTCGACGACCGCGGCGTCGATCGCCGACTGGATCTCCAACCCGGTGCGCCCCGACGCGGACCCGCCCACGGTCCACCCCGCACCGGCCAGCTCACCGTCGCGGGTGACCGCGCGCACGCGGCGGTCCGCCTCGACCTGGGCGTGGGCGGCGGCGAGGTCGTCGACCACGACCACGTCGACCAACAGGGCGGTCACCGCCGCCACGAGGTCCTCCGGGACGTCCACCACGTCCAGCGCCCAGCGTGCCCCGCCGACCAGGTCGACCTCCAGTCGGTAGTCGCCACCCGGCGTCCCGGCTCCCACGAGACCCGCCCGGCCCGCGTCGGCCTCCCGCAGGGCCGCCAGGACCTGCCGGCGGTTCACGGAGGTGTCCACGACCACCGCGTCGACGGCCGGCCCGAGGGCGACCCCCACGGCGCGTTCCCACCCGTCGCGGACGCCGAGCATCTCCCCCACCGTCCCGGCGACGGCGTCGGCCCCGAGATGCCGCAGGACCCACTCGGCGCCGTCCCCGGCGCCCTTGTTCTGCTCGAGAGTCTCGATCCGGGCGGCCAGCCGCGCGATCCGCTGGTCGGCCTCCCGCTCGATCCCCTGCAACTCCGCGAGCCGGGCCCGTGCCGCGAGGTGGGCGCGCTCGGCCCGCCCCAGGTGTTCGTCGAGGGTCCGTTCGCTCTGCTCGTGCGCCCCCACCCTGGCGTGGACGGCGTCGAACTCGGCCTCGGCGTCGACCACGGCGGTGCGCGCGACCTCCGCCTCGGCGTCCACGCGCGCGATCTCCGCCTGGGTGGACTCCACTCTCGCGGCGAGGGTCTCGACCTTGCCCGCGAGCCTGGCCACGCCCTCCCGGCGGTCCGCGATCGCCCGGACGGCCTTGAGGTGCTCGGCCTCGAGCGCGGCGAGCGTCGACTCGGCCCGTCCCAACGCCTCGGTCGCCAGACGGGCCTTCTCGGCGGCGGCGTCGACCTGAGCGGCGAGTTCCTCCTCGTGCGCGGCGGCCCGCTCGGCCTGGCGGTCGAGCTCGTCCGGGTCGGTGCCGTGGTGCACGGCGACCTCGGCGGCCAGCGACCGCGCGCGGTCGGCGGCGATCCGGGCGGTGGCGCGGGCCCGCTCGGCCAACGTCGACAGGGCGAACCACCGCTGCTGCGCAGCGTCGGCGTCCGGGGTCAACCGATCGAGCTCGGCCTGGGTGTCGGCCACGGAGCGTGTGAGCGCATCCCGGCGGTCGACCGCCTGCGCGACCTGGTCCGCCAACCGGGCGCGGACACTCTCGGCGTCCGCGAGTTCGCGTCGACGGGTGACGAGGTCGTCGGCGGCGAGGCGGAACGTGGCGTCGCGCAGGTCGGCCTGGATGGTCTGCGCCCGACGCGCGACCTCGGCCTGCCGTCCCAGCGGCTTGAGCTGGCGCCGCAGTTCGGTGGTGAGGTCGTTCAGCCGGTCCAGGTTGCCCTGCATACCGGCGAGCTTGCGCTGTGCCTTCTCCTTGCGGCGCCGGTGTTTGAGGATCCCGGCGGCCTCCTCGATGAACGCCCGGCGTTCCTCCGGCTTGGACTCGAGGATCTCGGCGAGCTTGCCCTGGCCGACGATGACGTGCATCTCGCGGCCGATGCCCGAGTCCGACAACAGTTCCTGCACGTCCATGAGCCGGGCGCGGTCGCCGTTGATCTCGTACTCCGCGGCGCCGTCGCGGAACATCCGCCGTGTGATCGACACCTCGGCGTAGTCGATCGGCAGGGCGCCGTCGGAGTTGTCCAGGGTGAGCGTCACCTCGGCGCGGCCGAGCGGCTGCTTCCCCGCGGTCCCCGCGAAGATGACGTCCTGCATCTTGCCGCCGCGCAGCGACTTGGCGCTGTGCTCACCCATGACCCAGGTCAGGGCGTCGACGACGTTGGACTTACCCGACCCGTTGGGCCCCACCACGCAGCAGATGCCGGGCTCGAATCTCAGGGTCGTCGGCGCCGCGAAGGACTTGAAGCCCTTGAGCGTCAGCGACTTGAGATACACGGTTGTCGATCCTAGGTCAGCGTTCGACGAATCCCGGGAGTCCGCCCCGCGCCGGCTCCCAGGTGTCGACGACGAGGTCCACATGGCCGGGGGTCCCGCCGCCGCGGAGAAGTTCCAGCAGGGCACGGCACGCCGACTCCGGTCCCTCCGCCACCACGTGGACGCGTCCGTCCGGCTTGTTGGCCGCGTACCCGCTCAGGCCGAGTTCGAGTGCGCGGCTGCGGGTCCACCAGCGGAAGCCCACGCCCTGGACGCTGCCGTGGACCCAGGCGATCAGCCGGACCTGGTCGGGATCCGGTGCGCTCATGCCGCGCCGCCCCCGTTTCCGGCGTCAGCGCCGCCGGTCTCGGCGTCGGCGCCGCCGGTCTCGAACCCCAGCGCGATCTCGGTCCCCGCGGTGAGCGTCCGGCCAACCGTGCACGCGGAGTCCACCGAGCGCCGGATCATCGCCACCAGTCGCTCGGCCATCGCCGGGTCTAGCCCGGACAGGTCGAGCTCGTAGCTCTCCTCCAGCAGCGGGTATCGCTCGTTCTCGCGGTCGGCGTCTCCGGAGACGCGAACGGTCGCGGCGTAGTCGTCACCCAACCGGCGGGAGATCGTGAAGTCGGAGGCCATGGCCGTGCAGGCCCCGAGCGCGATCTTGAGCAACTCCCCCGGGGTGAACACCCCCTCGACGTCGGCCGAGCCGATCTCGACCCGGGCTCCCCGGGAAGATGTCCCCACGTAGCGTCGGGTCCCGGTGCGTTCGACACGGAGATCGGGAGCGGGGTGCGCCGCCTGCGGGGCGGCCGGCGCGGGCGTCTGCGTGGGGGTGGGGGGCGTCGACTCAGTCATGCGGTCATCGTACGACCGGTCCGCGGGCCACCTCAGCCCCGCCGCGGCGCGCGGGACCGACGTGGCGGGCGGGACCGGCGTGGCGCGGGCTGGCAGACCGGGCAGAAGTGCGAACCGCGGTTCATGAAGTCCTCCCGCACCACGGCCGTCCCACACCGCGCGCACGGCAGGCCCGCCCGTCCGTAGACGTCGAGGGAGCGATCGAAGTACCCCGAGGCGCCGTTGACGTTGACGTACAGCGCGTCGAATGAGGTGCCGCCGGCCGCCAGCGCGTCCGCCATCACCTCGCGGGCGTGCTCGAGGACCCCGGTCACGGCGCGGAGTGTCACGGCGCCGGACCGCCGGCGGCCGTGGAGACCGGAGCGCCACAAGGCCTCGTCGGCGTAGATGTTGCCGATCCCCGAGACCACGGTCTGATCCAGCAGGAGGCGCTTGATCTCGGTGTCCCGGCGTCGGATCGTCCGGGCGGCGGCGAGGGGGTCGAACCCGGGCTCGAACGGGTCCGCCGCGATGTGCGCGGCCGGCGCGGGCAGGAGCTGCCCCGTGCCGTCGAGTGCCTCCGCCAGTGGTACGACGGTCCACCCGCCGAACGTCCGCTGATCGACAAAACGCAGCTCCCTGCCGTCGTCGAGCTCGGCTCGCGCGTGCAGATGGCGTACCGGTGGCGCACCGCCCTCGGTGACCAACATCTGCCCGCTCATCCCCAGGTGTACGAGCAGACAGTCCGCCCCCGCCGCGTGGTCGGAGTCCAGGGTGAGCCACAGGTACTTGCCGCGACGCCGGGCGCCGCTGACGGTGCGGCCGGTCAGACGCGCGACGATCTCGGGGGCGCCGCCCGGCTGCCGGCGCGCGGTGCGGGCGCCGGTGACCTCCACGGACGTGATCGCACGACCGACGACGTGATCGGCCAGGCCCCTGCGGACGACCTCGACCTCGGGTAGCTCGGGCACGTCAGCGTGTGGTCCCGTCCAGGGCGGCCCACGCCTGCTCGGCGGCCTTCTGTTCGGCCTCCTTCTTGGTGCGACCGGTCCCCTCGCCCAGGGACTCGTCGCCCACGAACACCACCGCGGCGAAGGTCTTGTCGTGGTCCGGCCCGGTGGAGGTGATCTCGTACCGCACCCTGGGCCTGCCCGTCGACGCGCACTTCTCCTGCAGACTGGTCTTCCAGTCGAGGGCCGCCCCCAGATGCGGGACCACCTGCAGTCGGTCACCGATGATCCGTTCGATCAGACCCCGGGCCGTCTCGAGCCCGTGGGTCAGGTAGACGGACCCGAACACCGCCTCGAGGGTGTCGGCGAGGATCGAGTGCTTGTCGCGGCCGCCCGTCAGTTCCTCACCGCGGCCGAGCCGCAGGTGATCTCCCAGGCCGCCGGGACCGAGCTCGCGGGCGATGTCGGCCAGGACATAGGTGTTGACCAGGCTCGCACGGATCTTGGCGAGGTCGCCCTCGGGACGATCCGGGTACGCCGTGTAGAGGTGTTCCGTCACGACCAACTCGAGCACCGCGTCGCCGAGGAACTCCAACCTCTCGTTGTGGGGCAGGCCGCCGTGCTCATAGGCGTACGAGCGGTGGGTCAGAGCCTGGGTGGCGAGGTCGACGGGGAGGGCGACCCCCAGGACGGAGTCCAGTGGCGACGGCTGCTCCGTCACGCGCGGTCCTCACCGGCGTCGCCGGCTCCGGTTGACCCGAACTTCTCCGCCAACCCGGCCCACCGGGGATCGATCCGGCCCTCGGCGTCGCCGGAGACGCCGTCGGGAGCGGGGGTGTCCGGGTTGATGCACTCGTCGTGGCCGTAGTCGGTGCACGTCGGCGACATGGGGAACTCCAGACCGAACGCGTCGACGAGCGCGGGCTCGAGGTCGAGCAGGTCGCCATCCAGCAGGCGGACCTCGTCCTGCTCGGCGGCCTCGGCCGCGGCGGTGCCCTCGGCCGCGTACATGTCGGTCAGGTCCACGCCCACCGGGGCGGAGAACTCGCCCAGGCAGCGCGCGCACTCGACCTCGGCCCGACCGGTGACCGAGCCGGTGACGAGCACGCCCTCGTCGACGTAGGTCAGCATGAGGTCGAGGTCCACCTCGGAGCCCTCGGGGATCCGGATGAACTCCACGCCGATGGCCGAGGGGAGGACGGCGGCACGCTGCACCGGCACCATCGAGCCGGGGGCGCGTCCGAGGACGCGGGTGTCGAGGACGAGCGAATCGGCGGCGGGCCGGCCGTGGCGGGGGGTACGGGAGGTGGTGGACACGCCCAGCAGACTACCCGCCGGGGTCAGTAGTCCCCGTACCCGTCGCCCGGGCGCTCGTCCTCGCGGACCCCCCGCCGGCCGGTGGGCTCCCGTCGCCCGACCGGGGCGACACCGTGCAGCTCCTCGCGACCCCGGCTGACGGTGCGGATGGTGGTGCCGAGGAACTCCTCGAACCGGGCCATCTTCTCGTCGATGTAGGCGTCGCATTCCTCGCGCCGACGCTCGCTCTCGGCGTGCGCGGCGTCTCGCACCCGCGCGGCCTCCTCGTCGGCGATGCGGACGACCTCGGACTCGGACAGCATCCGCTGCTGCTCCTGCCGGGCTTCGGTGATCGTGCGGTCGTAGAGGATGTTGGCCTGTTCGACGAGCCGGTCGGCCTCCGCGCGGGCGCGGCTCGTGGTGGACTCGGCATCCCGACGCGAGCGGTCGAGGAGCTCCGCCGACTCGGCGCGGGCGTCGCCCACCAGCCCGTCGGCGTGGGTGGTCGCCTCGGCGACCATGCGGTCGGCGCGGGCCTTGGCGTCGGCGAGCATGGCATCCGCGTCCTCGCGCGCCTCGCGCAGGGTGCGGTCCGCCTCGGCGTCGGCGGCGGCGACCGTCTCGCGGGCGGTGGCATCGGCCTCCGCGAGCACCCTGTCGCGCTGGTCCAGCACGTCCTGGGCGTCGTCGAGTTCGCCGGGGAACGAGTCACGGATGTCGTCGAGCAACAGCAGGGACTCGTGCCGGGGCACCACGCAGTTCGCGGTCATGGGCAGACTGCGGGCGTCCTCGATCATCGCGTTCAGCTCGTCGAGGGCCTGGAACACTCGGTACACGCTCGTCCCTTCACCGGATCGTCACTCTTGTCCCACCAGTGTGCCCGCAACACAGGTCGCCGGGCCGGTGCGTGGGCGGTGTGTCCGGCAGGTCCGGCGGGCCGACGCCCGCGACCCGCCCCTCCCCGTCAGCCCAGGCGCTCCCTCAGGGCCCGGGCGACCGGCTCCGGAAGCAGGTGGGACACGTCGCCGCCGAGTCGGGTGACCTCGCGGCACAGCGAGGAGGAGACGAACGCCAGGTCGGCCCGGGTGGGCAGGAAGACGGTGTCGATCCCCGCGATCGAGCGGTTCATGTGGGCCATCGGCAACTCGTAGTCGTAGTCGGTGGAGTCGCGCAGACCCTTGATCACCGCGGTGGCACCCTGATCGCGGCAGTAGTCCACGAGCAGTCCGTAGAAGCTGTCCACCCGCACCCCGGGGATGTCGGCGCAGACCTCGTCGATCATCGCCTTGCGCTCGTCGATCGAGAAGGTGCCCTGCTTGTTGGGGTTGGCGACCACGCACACGATCACGTCGTCGAACAGCGCGGCGGCTCGCCGGATGATGTCGAGGTGCCCGAGGGTCACCGGATCGAAGGAGCCTGGGCACACGACGGTGGTCATGGGGCGACCGTATCAACAGGCCGGGCCATCTCCACGGCGGTCTCGCCGTAGGTGCGCTCGAACACGACCTCGTACCCGCCCGGCCACCGCACGGCCGGGTCCCGCTTCGACCGCTCCCAGACGACGAGCGCGTCCTCCGCGAGCCACCCCCCGGCGAGCAGGGCGTCCAGCACCGGTTCGTCCAGCTCGGCGGACCGCCCGTACGGGGGGTCGGCCAGGACGAGGTGGAATCCGCCCTCGACGGGGCACCCGCCACGGACAGCGGCTGGCAACGCCGCGCGCTTCACTGTGAGACGGAGCGGGGACGACGACGATGAGGACGACGACGACGACAACGACGACGACGACGACGACGCGCCCGCCGTGTTCTTCTTCAGGCACGCCACCGCGCGCTGGTTCTCCTCGACGAACCACGCCACGTCGGCTCCCCTGGAGACCGCCTCGAGCCCGAGTGCGCCGGAGCCCGCGAACAGGTCGAGAACGGCGGCGCCGTCCAGGTCCACCCGGCTTCCGATGGCACTGAAGAGCGCCTCGCGGACACGGTCCGTGGTGGGCCTGGTGCCGGCCGGCGGCACGGTGATCGACAGCCCGCGCAGGCGGCCGGAGATGATGCGGGTCATGTCTTCCCTGTGGTCGTGGGTCAGTATCTGAACAGGTAGTCGGATTCCTCGGAACCGGCCAATCGGCGGACCCGCTCCGCGAGCGCCGGGTGGGCGTGCAGCCCCGGGTCGGTCTCCAGGATCTGTTCGGCGTGGCGCCGGGCGATCTCGATCACCTCACCGTCGTCCACCACCGACAGCAACCGCAACGCCGAGAGGGCACCGGACTGGGCGTCCCCGAGGACATCGCCCTCGCGGCGCTGCACCAGGTCCAACTGCGCCAGCACGAAGCCGTCCGTCGTGGCCGCCACGGCATCGAGCCGCTCCATCGAGCGACCCCCGGTGCGGGAGTTGGTCACCAGCAGGCACAGGCCGGGCAGTCCGCCCCGGCCGACGCGGCCACGCAGCTGGTGCAGCTGACTCACGCCGAAGCGCTCGGCGTCCATGACCACCATGACGGTGGCCTGGGGAACGTCCACACCGACCTCGATCACGGTCGTGGAGACGAGGACGTCGAGAGCGCCGGCCGCGAACGCCGCCATGGTGGCGTCCTTCTCCTCCGGCGGGAGTCGGCCGTGCATGAGTCCGATCCTCAGTCCCGCCAGGGGCCCGGTGGAGAGGTGCTCGTGCAGGTCCACGGCCGCGGCCAACGGCGGTCGGTCGCCGCCGTTGTCGTCGTCGCCGTTGTTGTCGCCGCCCTTGTCGTCGCCCCCCTTGTTGTCGCCGCCCTTGTCGGCGCCGCCGCCCTTCTCGGGGTCGTCGGCGTCGATCCGCGCGCACACCACGTACGCACGGTGGCCGGCCTCCACCTCCTCGCGCACCCGCTCCCAGGTCCGCTGGAGCCACCGCGGTTTCTCCCTCGCCGGGACGACGGAGGTGGAGATGGGGCGACGCCCCCCGGGGAGCTCCTGGAGCTCGGACACCTCCAGGTCCCCGAACACGGTCATGGCGATGGTCCGCGGGATCGGGGTCGCGGTCATCACCAACAGGTGCGGCACCAACCCCGCCCGACCCTTGGCGCGCAGACGATCACGCTGTCTGACGCCGAAGCGGTGCTGCTCGTCCACCACCACCAGGCCGAGGTCGAAGAAGTCCACCGAGTCCTGGATCAGCGCATGCGTCCCCACGACGATCCCGGCCTCCCCGGTGACGATGTCGAGCAGGGCCGCGCGCCGCTGGGCCGTGGACATCGACCCGGTGAGCAGCACCACGCGGGTGGCCTGCTCGGCCGCGCCCAACCTGCCGCGCTCACCGAGATCGCCGAGCATCGCCGTCAGTGAACGGTGGTGCTGGACCGCCAGGACCTCGGTGGGGGCCAGCATCACGCACTGCCGGCCGGCGTCGACCACCTGGAGCATCGCCAACAACGCCACCACGGTCTTGCCCGACCCGACCTCGCCCTGCAGGAGCCGGTTCATGGGCTCATCACGGGTCAGGTCCGCCGAGATCTCCTCCAGTACCGCCGACTGTCCGCCGGTGAGCTCGAACGGCATCCGGGCCTCCATGGCCGCGCGGAGCCCGTCCCCGCGCACCGGACTGGCCGGCGCCGGGTCCCGCGCGACGAACCGGCGCCTGGCGCCGAGCAGCAACTGCAGCGCGAGCGCCTCGTCGAAGCGCAGCCGGTACCCGGCCCGATCCTTGTCCCGGGAGTTCTCGGGCAGGTGGGCCTTACGCAGTGCCTCGTCGAGGTCCATGAGGCCCGCCACCGACCGGACCGTGGCGTCGAGCGGGTCGACCACCGGCACCAACGCCCGCAGGGTGGTGACCACCGCGCCGAGCAGGTCCCAGGAAGTGACCCCCTCCTTGGCCGCGTACACGGGCAGCAGTGGCCGGTCGAACAGGCTCGGTCCGCCCTCGGCGTCGATCTCCGCGGCCAGGCGGGCCAGCGCCGCGAGGTCGCCGGACCCCTTGAGCTGGCCGCCGGGGCCGGTCACCGGACGCAGGACGAGGAACTCGGGATGCTTGAGGTCCAGTGACCGGCGGAAGCGGGAGACGGTGCCGTCGAACATCGCCAGCGTCCCCACCGGGAGCATGAACTTGATCTTGCGCCCGGCGAAGAACACGACCCGGAACGTGGTGTCGCCGTCCTCCACCGTCAGCGTGAGCATCTCCCGTGTCTGCCGCTGCTTGGTCTGGTAGGTGCGGGTCCGCGCGGTGGTGACCTTGCCGATCACCGTGACCCGCTCGCCGTCGACCAGTTCCCGCTTGTCGTAGCGCTGTCCGTGCTGGCGGTAGCGGCGCGGCAGGGTGTGCAGCAGGTCGCCGACGCTGCGGTGCCCGAACGCCGCGGTGATGCGCTCCGCCAGCCCGGGGTCGAGGACCTCGGCGAGCGGGGTGTCCGTGGTGGCCAGAGAGGTCATTCGACCCCGACGTGGGCCACGGCCCGCCCGGGGCCGGCGGCGTATCCGACCACCTCGATGTCGGGGTGGCGGGACCGCACGCGGGACAGCGCCGACTCGGTCGCCGCCTCGTCGTAGGCGTCACTGAACAGCACGGTGACGAGTTCGCCTCCGGAGGACAGCACCCGGTCGACGAGCGCACACACCGCGTCGACCGCGTCGGACTCGATCAGTGCGACGTCGTGCCCAACCACGCCGAGCAGGTCGCCAGCCGTGCACCGACCCACCAAGGTCAGCGCGTCCTGCTCAGCCCGGATCAGGTGGGCGTGCCGGGTCCCGGCCGCGGCGTCGGCCATGGAGAACCCGTCCAGCGACAGGGTGGTCGTGGGGTCGTGCACCGCCAGGGCGGCCAGGCCCTGGACCACGGATCCGGTCGGCAGGATCAGTGCGTGACCCTCGCCGTCGCGCAGCGCGGCATCGATGGCGCCGATCTGGTCGCGGGACAGTTCGCCGTTGGGTAGGACGAGGAGCTCGTCGGCGTCGACGGCGAGCACTGCGTCGATCACGCCCTCCCCGTCGTCCCCCGGGTCGACGGTCTCCGCCCCGGCCTCGGAGAACAGGTCGGCCAGCGGCCCTTCCGGCACGATGGCGACGACCTTACGCAGCCCGGGGTCGCCGGTTCGCGGGTCCGAACCGTGCGGGTCCCCGGCGCCGTGGGCCCGGTGCTGCCCGGGCCGATCGCCCACGGGGTCGAGCATGTCGGTCACCCGGATCTCGGTGACCCGCCCGAGCGACAGGGCCGCCTCGATCGCGGCGCCGATGTCGTCGGTGTGGACGTGCACCGCCCACCTGGCGTTGGCTCCGGAGCCACCGTCGCCGACGACACCCACGCTGTCGCCCACCATCCGGAGTGCGGTCCGCAGCTCGTCGGCGCGCGCGTCGTCGGAGTGGGTGAGCGAGTACATCACCTCGTAGCGGGTCCCGGCGTCCTCGTGCGGTTCGTCCGTATCGTGCCCGGGCGTTGACGACGCCTCTGCGCCGTCCTTCGGGATGAAGTAGTCCGGCCGTTCGGGGGTCTGACCCGCCAGGATCTCGACCATGGCGTCCAGCAGGACGAGCAGCCCACGCCCGCCGGCGTCGACGACGCCGGCCCTGCTCAGCGCGGGCAGTTGTGACGTGGTCCTGTCGAGCGCCTCGGCGCCGGCGTCGGCGGCCACGCGGGCCACCTCGACCAGCGAGGAGGCGGAGGACCGTCCGGCCGCGGTCGCGGCCTCCCGCAGGACCGTGACGATGGTCCCCTCGACCGGCTCGCTCAACGCGTGGTCCACGAGAGTCACCGCGGTCCGCAGTGCGCGCCGGTAGGTGGAGGCGTCGACCACGGTGAAGGTCGCCGCCTCGCCGACCGCCCGCAACACCTGCGACAGGATCACGCCGGAGTTCCCCCGCGCACCGTGCACGGCCCCGTGGCCCAGCGCGACGGCGATCTCGCGGGCGCCGGCGGTGCCCCCGCCCTCGGAGATCCACGCGTCCTCGCCCTCGGCCCGGTCCACGGCCGCCCGCATGGTGTAGAGCAGGTTCGTTCCGGTGTCGGCGTCGGGGACCGGGAAGACGTTGAGGGCGTTGATCTCCTCGCGGCGGGCGGCGAGCTGCTCGACGCACCGCCGGGCCCACGTGAGCAGCCCGTGCGCGTCGAGGGTCGACGGACGTTCCTCGACACGTGTCGACTCCTGCGTCATCACCCCTCCTCACCGCGCGCCCACCCCTGCGGCCATCTTCCCTGTCGGCCCGGCCAAGCCTAGTACCCTCTGCACTCGACAGCCGTCCGACTAGCCGAGACGGCCGACACGACCCGGGAGCACCACGATGACCGCAGACCTCACCGCCACCCCCCTCGTCACTCTCACCGATGGGGTACTCACGCTCCCGGTCTCGCTGGAGGGCAAGGGCAACTCACTCGATTCCGACGCGGTCGATCAGGCGGCCATCGCCCTCCGTGCGCTCCTCGACGGCGAGATCTACGCCGGGTCGGTCCTGCTGGTGGGCCTGGGCAAGAATTTCTGCAACGGCGGCAACGTCCCGGGCTTCGCCGCGGCCGAGGACCGTTCGGAGCACGTGCGGGAGCTCGCGGACCGGCTGCACGGGGTCGTCCGGATGCTCGACGAGGTGACCGTGCCCGTGGTCGCCGCGGTCGCGGGGTGGGCGGCCGGCGCCGGCGCCTCGCTGTCCATGGCCGCGGACTTCTCGGTCGGCGGGCCCGACACCCGACTGCTTGCGGCGTATCCGGGCATCGGGCTGTCGCCGGACGGAGGGATGTCGTGGCGCCTGCCGCGCGCGGTCGGTCAGCCCGCCGCGCGGGCGTTCATCCTCGGCAACGAGCCGATGGACGGTGAGCGAGCCTTCCAGTTGGGCCTGCTCACGACCTTCGTCGACGGCGACGTCCGGGAGGCCGCCCGGTCGCTGGCTGTGCGTCTCGCGGCCGGACCGCGCGAATCCCACGCCGCCGCGAAGGCGCTCCTGCGTGCCTCCGAGAACGCCACGCTGTCGGATCAGCTCGACGCCGAGCGCGAGTCGATCGCCCGCCTCGCCGTCTCGCCGGACGGCATCGAGGGCGTGGATGCGTTCGTCGCCAAACGTCGTCCGGAGTTCGGACGGGGCTGAGCCGGGAACGCCACGTCGTGGACCGGCCGGGTCCGCTACATCTGTAGCGGATCCTCCGGTAGTCGCCAGTCCATCGGCTCGGCACCGAGTCGCCTCAGTTCCTCGTCGGCGCGGCTGAACGGCCGTGAGCCGAAGAACCCGCGCGACGCCGAGAGCGGCGACGGGTGCGCGGAGGCGATCACGGGGGTGTCCCCCAGCATCGGCGCCAGCGACTGCGCATGGCGCCCCCACAGGATCGCCACCATCGGGCGATCCCGCTCGACCAGGGCCTCGATCGCCCGCCCGGTGACCTCCTCCCACCCCTTGCGACGGTGGGAGGCGGGCTCCCCGGGCGCGACGGTGAGCACCCTGTTGAGCAGCAGCACCCCTGCCCGGCTCCAGGCCCCGAGGTCGCCGTGGCCGGGGGCCGCCAGTCCCAGGTCGTCGGTGTACTCGCGATAGATGTTGACCAGGCTTCGCGGGAGCGGACGCACGTCGCCGTCCGCCGCGAAACTCAGTCCGACCGCGTGGCCGGGCGTCGGGTACGGGTCCTGCCCCACGATCAGCACGCGCACGTCGTCGAACGGCTGGGTGAACGCGCGCAGCACCCGGTCGGCGGCGGGGAGGTACCCCCGGCCCGCCGCGTTCTCGGCGCGGAGGAAATCACCCATCCGGTGGATCCGTTCCTCGACCGGCGCGAGCGCGCGTGCCCAGCCGGGGTCGAGAAGGTCGGACAACGGTGCGGGCGGGGTGTGTCGGTCGTCCACCGGTCAGTCGAGCCGACGCAGGTCGGCGCGGTAGCGCATGGCGTTGTCGTGGTACATCTGCGTGTTGCCCTCGAGCATCGCGGGGTCCACCTCGACGCCCTCGCGGATCTTCGCCGGCGTCCCCATCGCCATGCGGCGGGCGGGGAGGTCGAACCGGGGCGGGACCAGGCAGCCGGCGGCCACGACCGCCCCGTCACCGATCACGGAACCGTTGAGCACGATCGAGCCCGACGAGATGAGGACGCCGTTCCCGATGGTGGCCCCCTCGATGTGCGCGTTGTGGCCCACCACGCAGTGTTCACCGATGATCGTCGGTTCGGTGGCCGTGCAGTGGACGATCGTGCCGTCCTGGATATTGCTCATCGCGCCGATCTCGATGCGCCCGTAGTCGCCGCGCAGGACGGCGGTGGGCCACACCGAGGCGCCGGCGCCGAGTGTCACCCGGCCGATGACCACCGCATCGGGGTGCACCCAGGCGTCGGGTGCGATGTCGGGTTCGAGGTCTCCCAGTGCGTAGACAGCCATGCGGATCACCCTAGTTCGCGCCGCGGGCGGAGTCCCAGCCTCCCGGCGTGCGGGGCTCACCGTCGAGGGTGACCAGGCCGGGTTCTCCCGACCGGACGGTGCCGATCGCCGTGAACCCGGGCGGGATCACCGCCCCGGGCGGGAACGTCCCGAGCAGTCCGTGGTCCTCGCCACCGTCGAGGACCCAGTCCAGCACCTGACGCCCGGGGTCCGCGACGCCCAGTGTTCCCGCGGCCTCGGCCAGGACCGGGTCGACGGGCAGCGCATCGGTGACGAGGTCGGCCGCGACGCCCGATGCCCGCGCGAGCCCCGACAGGTCGCGCAGCAGCCCGTCGCTCACGTCGGTGAGAGCCCGCGCGCCCGCCAGTCGGGCGGCGGTGCCGGAGCCGATCGGCGGTACGGGTACCCGGTGCGACCGCTGGAGCGGGCCGTCGGCGTGCCCGGCCAGGAGCAGCGCCAGCCCGGCGGCCGAGCGTCCGGGCGCGCCGGTGAGCGCGACCGTGTCGCCGGGCTCCGCCCCGTCGATCCGCAGGGGGCGGGCGCCGTCCGGGAGGGTGCCGATCGCCGTCACGCCGACGACGACGAGGTCCGCTCTGGTGAGATCCCCGCCGACCACGACGGCGCCGGATCGCGCGGCCTCCCCGTGAACACCCTCCGCAAGGTCCGCAATCTGCCCCATCGTCGTCGCGGCCGGCACGGCGAGGGCGACCAGGACACGTGTGCACTCGGCCCCCATGGCCAGGACGTCGGAGACGTTCTGCGCCACCGCGCGCCTGCCCACGTCGCCCCAGCCGGTGAGGTCCAGACGGAAGTGGGTGCCCTCGACGAGCATGTCGGTGGTGACCACGGTGGCGGCGGCGGGTCCCAGGACCGCGGCGTCGTCGCCGTTGCCGACCGGGTCGTCCACGGCGTGCCCGGCCGCGCCGCTCAGGACGGCGAGCACCGCGGCCTCGCCCGCCTCGGCGACGGTGAGGGCGCGGTCGGACACGGCGGCCACCTCTGCTTCCCGTGGTGTCTCGTCGCCGGGCACACCGGCGGGGGTCTGTAGCGTTGCCGTCAGGTTAGCGGCCGCCCGAGTCGGCGGCCGATCGTGGGAGGAAGGACGACACGACGTGGCTTCGACGGATTCGGACCCGGCCGGGCGGTATGACGCCGGCCCGCGGGACACCGGTACCCCGGGTGCGCGGGCGGTCCCCGTGTCGACCATCGTGGTGGTCCTCGCGGTGGTCGTCCCGCTGGTCATGCTCGCCGTCGTGTTGGTGCTGTTCCGCTCGGTGGGTGAGGAGGCCACGGAGGCGGCCGCGAGCGAGCCGGTGGCCGCGGTGCCCATCCCCTCGCCCGGAGCCGGGTCCGAGGAGTGCGCCGCACTGATCGAGTCGCTCCCGGAGTCCCTCGGGGAGGCCGGCCGCGTCGCTCTGGCCGAACCGGCGCCGGAGGGGACGGCGGCATACCGGATGCCCGATGCCGAACCGGTGATCGTCCGCTGCGGACTGCCGGCTCCGCCGACCTTCACGGTGGGGGTGGGCCTGCAGGAGGTCAACGGCGTCCAGTGGTTCAACGAGCCCGATCCGGACCCGGCGGTCACCGCGTCGACCTGGGTCGCCGTCGACCGTCCGCAGTTCGTCGCGGTGACACTGCCCGACGGCAGTGGAACCGGCCCGATCCAGGACCTCTCCGACGCGCTCACCGCGAGCCTCGAGGCCGTCGAGCCGGACCCCGCACCGATCGGCTGACCCGGCCGACGGGGCCGGGGTGCGACCGTCTCAGCCGCGGGCGAGCGCGGTCCGCACCAGGGTGTCGAGCAGGGTCGGGTAGTCCACGCCCGTCGCCGCCCACATCTGCGGGTACATGGAGATCGGGGTGAACCCGGGAATGGTGTTGACCTCGTTGATCACCGGCCCGTCGGCGGTGACGAAGAAGTCCACCCGACTCAGCCCCCGGGCGTCCAACGCGTGGAACGCCTCCACCGCCAGTGCGCGCAGTCGCCCGGTCTCCTCGTCCGACAGATCGGCGGGCAGGTCGAAGGTGGTCACGTCGTCGAGGTACTTGGTGTCGAAATCGTAAAAGGCGTCACCCTCGGTCCCACCCTCCCCGCCGGTGGGCTCGCCGGGGATGTGCAGTTCGGCGGGCAGACTCGCCTCCACCCGGCCATCGGGGTACTCGAGGACCCCGCACTCGACCTCGCGTCCGACTATCGCGGCCTCGACGATCACCTTCGGGTCGAAGCGTCGCGCCTCGGTGATCGCCGCATCGAGTTCCTCCGCCCGCGACACCTTGGTGATGCCGATGGACGAGCCGCCGCGGGCCGGCTTGACGAACAAGGGAAGCCCCAAGCGGTCGAGGTCCGACGCCGGGAGCGTCGCGGTGCCCGGCCGGAGCACGACCTGCTGACCGATCGGCAGGCCCGCTGCGCCGAGGACGACCTTGGTGAACTCCTTGTCCATGCCGGCGGCACTGGCGAACACGCCCGGGCCGACATAGGGGATGCCCGAGAGTTCGAGCAAACCCTGGACGGTCCCGTCCTCCGCGTGGGTGCCGTGCATGACGGGGAAGACGACGTCCACCCGAGCGAGTTCCTCCCCGGCCCGGTCACCGCCAGAGAACCGCAGCACCCCGCGGTCGTCGGTGGACAGCCCCAGTGCGACCCCGGGGCGGTGCGGGTCGACGACCGGCATGCTGCGATCGACGATCCGCAGGTCGGACACGTCCTCCGGGCCGAGCGTCCACGTCCCGGATTCGGTGATCCCGACGGGGATGACCTCATAGATCGCGGGGTCGAGGTGCGACATGACGGCGCCGGCGGAGACGCAGCTCACGGAGTGCTCCGAGCTGCGACCGCCGTAGAGGACGGCAACGGTGATGCGATTCACCGGGCCGAGGCTACTCGGGCTTGGTGCTCCGCCTCATGAGGCGCACCGCCACCTCGACGGCGTCGCCCCCCTCGTGACAGATCTCGTGGATCGCCTCCGTCAGCGGCATCTCCACCCCGACCCTACGGGACAGCTCGCGGATCGACGTGCACGACTTGACCCCCTCGGCGACCTGACCGTTGGTGGCCTGCTGGGCCTGTTCCAGGGTCTCTCCCCTGCCCAGACGCTCGCCGAAGGTCCGGTTGCGGGACAGGGGCGAGGTGCAGGTCGCCACGAGGTCCCCGAGGCCCGCCAGCCCCGCGAAGGTCATCTGGTTGGCGCCCAGCGCCACACCGAGCCTGGTGGTCTCGGCCAGCCCTCGGGTGACGAGGGTGGCCATGGTGTTGTCGCCCAGCCCCATCCCGGTGGCGATACCGCACACGAGGGCGATGACGTTCTTGGTGGCGCCACCGATCTCGCAGCCCACGACGTCGGTGTTGGTGTACGGGCGGAAGTAGGGCGTGGAGAAGGCGTCCTGGAGCCGGGCCGCACGCTCGTCGTCCGTGCAGGCGATCACGGTCGCCGCGGGCTGCCCCTCCGCGATCTCCCTCGCGAGGTTGGGGCCGGACAGCGCGGCGATCCGGCGATCGTCGAGCCCGGTGACCTCCGCGACGACCTCGCTGATGCGCATCAGGGTCCCTGTCTCGATGCCCTTGGCCAGCGAGATCACCCCGGCCTCCGGCTCGAGGTGGTCGACCCAGTGCTCGAGGTTGCCCCGCAGACTCTGGGACGGGACCGCCAGCACGACCTCCTCGGCGCCGGCCAGGACCCGCGCCGGGTCGGTCGACGCGGTGACCGTCGCCGGCAGCACGATGCCGGGGAGGTATTTGGAGTTGCAGTGCGCGTCGTTGATCCCGGCTGCCACCTCGTCCCGACGGGCCCACATCACGACCTCGGATCCGGCGTCGGCGAGAACCTTGCCGACCGCAGTCCCCCAGGACCCCGCACCCATCACCGCGATCCGCGCCATCATCGCCTCCCGACCGTCGACCTGCTCCCGACCGCCACCCTCAGGCGGATCGTGGTCAAACGCTACCCGGCGGAGGACGCTCGTGAGGCCCGGCTGGCAGGATGGCGGGCGATGAGCACAGCGGGGCACGGCGGGTCGACGGCTGACGGGTGGACGATCGTCGTCCCCGTCAAGGCGCTCGAGCGCGCCAAGAGCCGGTTGGTGCCCGCACTCACCGCGGACGGCAGGAGGGCTCTCGTGGTGGCGATGGCCGTGGACGTCCTGGCCGCCTGCCGGGAGACCCCGGGAGTCGCCCGCGTTCGCGTCGTCTCCGCCGACCCCCGTGTGGAGGAACTGGCCTCGGGGGCGGGGGCGGAGTTCGTCGACGAACCCGCCCGTACGGACACCCGCCACGGTGACCCCCTCAATTTCGCCCTGGACAACGCACTCGCCGACGTCTCGGGCCCGGTCGGAGTGGTCGCGGCGGATCTCCCGGAACTGCGACCCGAGCACCTCGCGCGGATCCTGGACATCGCCGGCCGGCACCCGCACGCCACGGTCACGGACCACCGCGGAGCCGGGACCACGATGGCGTTCTGGACCGGCGCGCCCGCTCCCCGTGTCTGCCGGTTCGGTGTCGATTCGGCCGCCCGGTACCGCGACGAGGGCGGCGCGGTACAGATCGCGGCGGTGGGCGATCTGGCCGCCGCCGCCCGGGATGTCGACGTCCCGGAGGATCTCGCGAGGTTGCCGGGGCGGTCCGTCGGTCCCGCCACCGCCGGGGCCCTCCGTGACCCCTCCGTCCGCCTCCTCGCCCACGCGACCGGGGTATCGGCCACAATGGTCCCGTGACCGCCGAACCGACCGCCCTCCAGGGATTGCCCCGGCCCCGCGACCGCTACCTCAACCGCGAACTGAGCTGGCTCGACTTCAACGCCCGGGTCCTCGCACTCGCCGGGGAGAAGGACCTCCCGCTGCTGGAGAGAGCCAAGTTCCTCGCGATCTTCGCGTCGAACCTCGACGAGTTCTACATGGTCCGCGTGGCCGGTCTCCAGCGCCGCGACAAGACGGGACTGTCCGTACGCTCCGCGGACGGCCAGACCCCCGCCGAACAGCTGGGCCGCATCAGCCGACGGACCCGGGAACTGTGCGACGAACAGACCCGCCTGTTCGAGGACGAGATCCGCCCGGCGCTGGAGGAGCACGGGATCCGGATCCTGCCCTGGGCCGACCTCACGGCCGAGGAACGCTTCACCCTCGCGGAGCTGTTCCGGAACTCGATCTTCCCCGTCCTCACGCCCCTCGCTGTGGATCCTGCCCACCCGTTCCCGTACATCTCCGGGCTGAGCCTGAACCTCGCGGTGATCATCCGCGACCTGGACTCGGGCCAGGAGCACTTCGCCCGGGTGAAGATCCCGCACAACGTCCCGCGCTTCGTCCGGGTCGACCGCGGCGGCCCGGACGAGTACGCGTTCGTCCCCGCCGAGGACATCATCGCCGCGCACCTCCAAGATCTGTTCCAGGGCATGGAGGTCGTCGAGCACCACGTATTCCGGGTGACCCGCAACGCGGACATGGAGGTCGAGGAGGACCGCGACGAGGACCTGCTGCAGGCACTCGAGCGCGAACTCGCCCGCCGGCGCTTCGGATCGGCCGTGCGGCTGGAGATAGCGGAGGACACCACCCCGCGGATGCTCCGCATCCTGCAGCGTGAGCTCGACGTGGACTCGGCCGACGTCATCCGGTTCTCGGGCCTGCTGGACCTCACGGGGCTCTGGCAGATCCACGGGCTGGACCTGCCGGATCTCAAGGACCCGCCCATGGTGCCGGCCACTCCCCCGGCGTTCGGTGAGAGGGAGACGGCCCGCAACATCTTCGCCTCCCTCCAGGAGGGCGACGTCCTCGTCGAGCACCCCTACGAGTCGTTCGCCACCACGGTCCAGCGGTTCATCGAACAGGCCGCTGCCGACGACGACGTCCTGGCGATCAAACAGACCCTGTACCGGACCTCCGGCGACTCCCCCATCGTCAACGCGCTGGTCGATGCCGCCGCGGCCGGCAAACAGGTCGTCGCGCTGGTGGAGATCAAGGCCCGTTTCGACGAGCAGAACAACATCCGGTGGGCCCGCGAGCTCGAGCAGGCCGGGGTCCACGTGGTGTACGGCCTCCTGGGCCTGAAGACCCACTGCAAGACCTGCCTCGTGGTGCGCAAGGAAGGCGACCGGCTCCAGCGCTACGCGCACATCGGGACCGGCAACTACAACCCCAAGACGGCGCGCCTGTACGAGGACGTCGGCCTGTTCACCGCCGACGAGGACGTCGTGTCGGACCTGACGGATCTGTTCAACCACCTGACCGGGTTCTCCAACGTGAGCAAGTACCGCCGCCTCCTCGTGGCGCCGGAGGGCATCCGGTCGGGGATCATCGAGCGGATCGACCGCGAGATCGAGCTGGCCGCCGAGGGACGCGAGGCCGGTATCCGGCTCAAGGCGAACGCCCTGGTCGACGAGCAGGTCATCGATGCCCTGTACCGCGCATCCCAGGCCGGGGTGCCGGTCGACATCGTGGTCCGTGGCATCTGTTCCCTCCGGGCGGGCGTCCCCGGCCTGAGCGAGAACATCCACGTCCGCTCGATTCTCGGGCGCTTCCTCGAGCACTCCCGGATCCTGCACTTCCGGGGCGCCGACGAGGCTCTCATCGGCAGTGCGGACATGATGCACCGCAATCTGGACCGCCGCGTCGAGGTGATGGTCACCGTCAGCGATCCCCGGCTCAAGGCCCAGATCCACCGCATCTTCGACTCGGCCCTCGATCCGGCCACGCGCAGCTTCCATCTCCGGCACGACGCCAGCTGGGCCCGTATGCCCGCCCCGGAGGACTGGGCCGAGTCGGTCGACCATCAGGAGCGGTCGGCCTCACTGCACGCGGGATTCCGGGACCGATGAGCAAGAAGGCCACGGTCCGGGTGGTGCCGGCGGCGGGTGCGGTCCTGTACCGCACGGACGGCGACTCGCGCCTGTGTGCGGTGGTCCACCGCCCGCGCTACGACGACTGGTCCCTGCCCAAGGGCAAGGTCGACGCGGGCGAATCGTTGCCGGTCACCGCTGTCCGGGAGATCGCCGAGGAGACGGGGTTCACCGCCGTCCTGCAGTCCCGCATCGGCACCACCGGCTACCCCCTCAAGGAGAACACCCGCAAGGAGGTCACGTACTGGTCGGCGATGGCCCGCGAGGGGACCTTCGAGCCGAACTCGGAGGTCGACGAGATCCGGTGGCTCCCGGTGGAGCAGGCCAAGGATCTGGTCTCCTACCCGTTGGACCGTAAGATCCTCACCCGCTTCTGCGCGGCCCCGCCCGAGGGAAAGACCCTGCTCGTCGTCCGGCACGCCAAGGCCGGCAGCAGGAGCCAGTGGAGCGGGAAAGACGACCTGCGTCCCCTCGACAAGTCCGGACGGGCGCAGGCCGAGATGCTCGTGCCGATGCTCCGGGCGTTCGGCGTGACCCGGTTGTACAGCGCGCCCAGGGTCCGGTGCGAACAGACACTCGCGCCACTGGCGGACGAGCTCGGGGTGGGGATCGCGATCGAACCGGCGCTGAGCGACGAGGCGTACCTCGACGACCCGGCAGCCGCCGTGGCCCGGCTGGCCGCGATCGCCCCGGGCGACGGCGTCGCCGTGGTGTCCTCGCAGGGAACCGCCATCCCCGGGATGATCCGGGACCTGGCGGGCTCGACCGACATCGACGTCGGCGAGGCCGCCACCAAGAAGGCCGGCGTGTGGGCCCTGGGGTTCGACGGCACGCGGCCGACCTACGCCGACTACTACCCCAGCCCGCTACCGCTGTTCTGAGCTGCGGTAGCGGGCCGGTCGGTCAGCTGACCTTCTCGCGGTGGTTCACACCATTCTTGCGCAGGCCCCCGAACGACTGGTGGGAGCTGGAGCGCTTCGCGGCGAGCCGGTCCTCGGGGAGCGACTCGGTGCCCTGGATGACGGACTTGAAGTACTGGCCCGGCCGGAACACCGGTGAGTGGGTCGGCGGTACCGGGATCGACTCGCCGGTATGGGGGTTACGGGCGACCCGGGCCGCACGGGACTTCTTCTCGAAGATGCCGAAACCCATGATGGTGATGGATTCCCCGGACGCGACGGTCCGGACGATGATGTCGAGAGTGTTCTCCAGGGCCTCGGTGGCGAGTTGGTGATCTCCGCCCATCCGGTCCGCCAGTTCGGCGATCAGGTCGGCTTTGTTCACGTGGGGATCCCCCTTCGGGTGAGGTATGCGGGCGCGGTACCTGTCCGCGCCGAACTAAACATAAGCATACTCACATGGTTTCGCCACACGGGGCGTTTCGGAGGTTGCTCCGAAACGACTTCTTATCCCACGATCAGCGCGGGGTCGTGACCGGCTTGAACGCGGGTCGCCGACTCTCGAACTCCTCGATCCGGTGGGCTTCGCGCAGCGTGAGGCCGATGTCGTCGAGCCCCTCCATGAGACGCCACCGGGTGTTGTCGTCGATGTCGAACGGTACCGTGACGTCACCGGCCGTGACGGTGCGCGACCCCAGGTCGACGGTCAGCTCGATACCCGGTCGCTCGTCCATGACCTTCCACAGGAGTTCGACGTTCTCCTGCTCGACCTGGGCGGCCACGAGACCGGACTTCCCCGAGTTACCGCGGAAGATGTCGGCGAACCGCGAGGAGATGACCACACGGAACCCGAAATCCATCAGGGCCCACACTGCGTGCTCGCGCGAGGACCCGGTTCCGAAGTCCGGTCCGGCGACCAGGACGGAGGCGCGGTCGTAGGGCGCCCGGTTGAGGACGAAGTCGGGCTCCTTCGCCCGCCAGGAGGAGAAGAGTCCGTCCTCGAAGCCGGTGCGCGTGACGCGCTTGAGGTACTCGGCCGGGATGATCTGGTCGGTGTCCACGTTGGAGCGGCGCAGCGGGGCGCCGATGCCGGTGTGGGTGGTGATCGGCTCCATGAGGTGTCAGGCCCCCTTCGCGGGCTCGAGGTCGACGGGTGAGGCGAAGTGTCCGAGCACCGCGGTGGCCGCGGCGACCGACGGACTGACCAGATGGGTGCGGGCCCCCTTGCCCTGGCGGCCCTCGAAATTGCGGTTCGATGTGGACGCGCACCGCTGGCCCGGCAGCAACGAGTCCGGGTTCATGCCCAGGCACATCGAACAGCCGGGTTGGCGCCATTCGGCGCCGAAGGCGGTGAAGACCTTGTCCAGGCCCTCCGCCTCGGCCTGTTCGCGCACGCGCATCGAGCCCGGCACGATGAGCATCCGGACCCCGTCGGCCACCGTGTGACCGTCGACGACCTCGGCGACGGCGCGCAGGTCCTCGATGCGGCCGTTGGTGCACGAGCCGACGAACACGACGTCCACCGGCACGTCCCGCATGGGGGTGCCGGCCTCGAGGTCCATGTACTCCAGGGCGCTCTCGGCGGCGATGCGCGCGCTCTCGTCCGTGAACGACTCGGGGTCGGGGACGGCCGCACCCAGGGGCACGCCCTGGCCGGGGTTGGTGCCCCACGTGACGAAGGGGGTGAGGGCGGCACCGTCGATGACGACCTCGGTGTCGAACACCGCGTCCTCGTCGGTCCGGAGCCCGTCCCAGTACCGCACGGCCTCGTCCCACTCGTCACCCGCGGGCGCGTGCGGGCGACCGCGCAGGTAGTCGTAGGTGATCTGGTCCGGGGCGACCATGCCGGCCCTGGCACCGGCCTCGATGCTCATGTTGCAGATGGTCATCCGCGCCTCCATCGACAGCTTCTCGATGGCCTCGCCGCGGTACTCGATGATGTAGCCCTGCCCGCCGCCGGTGCCGATCTGGGCGATGACGGCCAGGATGAGGTCCTTGGCGGTGACGCCGGGCTGCAGCTCGCCGGTGACGGTGACGGCCATGGTCTTGAACGGGCGCAGGGCCAGCGTCTGGGTGGCCATGACGTGCTCGACCTCGGAGGTGCCGATGCCCATCGCGATGGAACCGAACGCCCCGTGCGTCGAGGTGTGCGAGTCACCGCATACCACGGTCATGCCCGGCTGGGTCAGGCCGAGTTGCGGACCCACGACGTGGACGATCCCCTGCTCGAGGTCGCCCATCGGGTACAGCCGGACACCGAACTCCTCGCAGTTGGAACGCAGCGTCTCGATCTGGATCCGCGAGGTCTGGTCGGCGATGAGGTTGACCGCGCCGCCGACGATGTCGGTCGGGACGTTGTGGTCCTCGGTCGCCAGGGTCAGGTCCGGGCGGCGGAGCCGGCGTCCGGCCAGGCGGAGACCGTCGAAGGCCTGAGGGCTGGTGACCTCGTGGACGAGGTGGAGATCGATGAACAGCAGGTCGGGCCCCCGGGACCCGCCCTCGCCCTCGCCCTCGACCACCACGTGGTCGTCCCAGACCTTCTCGGCCAGGGTCCGCGGTCGCGTGCCGCCGGACACGGTCTCGTTCATCACGCCTCCACTCCACGTCCTGATGGGATCCGATGGATTCTCACCATGTAGGACGATATAGTCGAACTGTGAGACAGTATAGCGGGATCGGGGTCCTCGACAAAGCGATGACGGTGCTCCACGCCGTGGCCGAGCAACCGTGCGTCCTGGCCGACCTCTGCGAGCGGACGGGCCTGCCTCGCGCGACCGCCCACCGGCTCGCGGTGGGGCTCGAGATCCACCAACTCCTCTCCCGTGACGACGCCGGGGTGTGGAGCCTGGGGCCCGGTCTGGCCAAGCTCGCCGCGCACGTGTCGGACTCCCTGGCCGAGGCCGCGTCCTCCGTGCTGCCCCGCCTGCGCGAGGTGACCGAGGAGAGCGTGCAGGTGTACCGGCGCGACGGTGACCGCCGGATCTGTGTGGCCTCCGCGGAACCACCGACGGGACTGCGGGACACGGTGCCCGTCGGGGCGATCCTGCCCATGACACGGGGCTCGGGCGCGAAGGTGTTGGCGGCGTGGGCCGACCCCGCCACCCAGCGCACCCTGCTCGCCGACGCCACGTACACCGAGCGCCAGCTCGCCGACGTCCGGCGGCGCGGCTGGGCGCAGTCGGTCGCCGAGCGGGAGGCGGGCGTGGCCTCGATCTCCGCGCCGATCCGGGATGCCGCCGGCACGGTGGTCGCCGCGATCTCCGTGTCGGGCCCGGTCGACCGCATCGGTCGCCGCCCCGGCGTGAAGTGGGCGGCCGATCTGCTCGCCGCCGCCGATGCGATCCACAAACGGCTCTAGTCGACAGGGACGCCGCCGCGCCGGCCCTACGCGGGCCGCCGGCCGCGGGTGAGCCGCTCGAGCGCCCATGGCAGGCTGGCCACGCTTGGTTGGCGCGCCGCGGCCACGAGATCGTCGTCGCGCGGGTCCACCCGCACCACCTGCAGGCCCGGCCGCCGGAGGTTCCGGTACGGAACGGGGTCGGGGCGCGAGTCCACGTCGAAGCCCAGCGCACGGATCTCGGCGCCGAGTGGCGACGTCGCCGCGAGGGTGGCGACGGGGGTGTCGGGCCGCGCGCCGGTGCCGATGACGACGACGAGGGCGTCCACCCCGAGGCGACGCTGCCCCTCCGACCACTCCTCGAGCGCCTTCTCGGCCGTCTCGGCTGCCGGGGTGGGATCGCGGTCGACGGCCCCGGCCACGAGATCGAGGTGGTCCCGCCACCCGGGTCTCCCCTGCGGGTCGACGATCACCGTGGCGAGCTGCTCGTACCCACGGAGCTCGGGCCCGGTGACGTCGGCCGCGACCAGGACGAACGCGTCCACCCCGAACGGCAGCAGCGACCGCAGGCTCGGCAGTCCGGGGCCGTCCCACTCCGGCGACGGCGGTGCCGGGTGGTCGCGCCACGGTCGCGGGCCCGTCCCGTCGACGGCCCACGCGGCGGTGGGCTCACGGTCGAGGGCGTGCAGGACGTCGAGGTCGGCCGAGGAGAGCGCGATGAGGCGGCGTGGCGGAGCGTCCGGTGTGGGGGTACGGATCGGACTGGGGGGAGTCAGCGGGTCGCTCGCCGTCGGAGCCGGTGTCGTCGTCGTCGACCCCCCTCCCGGGCCGCACGCGGTGAGCCCCGCGAGGGTCAACCCGCCACCGACGGCCAGGCGGAGGAGGTCACGGCGAGAGGTCACCCCGGTGATCCTGCCACGGCCACAAATGCGAGATGTCCCGGCTCGTCGTTGCCGACGAACCGGGACATCTCCCCTGTACCCCCGATGGGATTCGAACCCACGCTACCGCCGTGAGAGGGCGGCGTCCTAGGCCGCTAGACGACGGGGGCTTGGCGCTCGACCACTATATCCGGACGGTGGACGACGAGCCAAATCGCGACACCACCCCCGTACACCGGGTGTAAAGATGCACTCGGTGAAGTAAGCGGCTATCGTGACTGGAATGTCCTCTCCCCCCGACCCCGACTCACTGCGCGACCGGAAGCGCCGCGCGACCATGGTGTCCATCGAGAACGCGGCGACCTCCCTGGTGCTCGAGTACGGCTTCGACGCGGTGACGGTCGACCAGATCTGCGCCGCCGCCGAGATCTCCAAGCGGACG
Source organism: Dietzia sp. IBK-p2-15D (assembly GCF_057773105.1). Classification (NCBI taxonomy): domain Bacteria; kingdom Bacillati; phylum Actinomycetota; class Actinomycetes; order Mycobacteriales; family Dietziaceae; genus Dietzia; species Dietzia sp. IBK-p2-15D. The sequence continues at coordinate 26,297 of NZ_JBYMTK010000003.1, read as the reverse complement.
TTCTTCAACTACGTGCCCTCCAAGGAGGCCGCCGTCATCGGCGCCACGCCCGAGGACGTCACCGACACCGACCGCGCTGCCTTCCTCGACCGCGGCGAGGAGGGCGTCCTCGACGCGCTACTCCGTCTCTACCTCGCCGCCTTCGCGACGACCCGCACCGCCGACAGGGACCAGACCGCCACGCTGGCCCAGCGCCGCCGGGCCATCTTCCGCGCCGAGCCCGAGCTGGCGGCCGCGCGGATGACCGCCTCGTCTCGCTTCCAACTCCGCCTGACCGACCTGGTCATCGTGCACCTCGACCGGCACCCGTCGCTGCGTCGGCTGGCCGGGGTGGCGGTCGAGGCCGAGGCCCGGGCCTGCGTGGCCCTGGTCGCGGCATCGGCGAACCTCGGGCTGTCCGCGTGGCTCGCCCGCGACTCCGCCACCTTCGAGGACCTCGACGGTGACTGCGCCACCGCGTTGCGGCAACTCGCCCTGCTCGCCGGTGCACCCGACACCACCGCACCCGACACAACCGCACCCCCCGCCACGACGCCCACCGCACCCTCAGCCTCACATCCCGCCGGGAGTCCCGCATGAGCGAAACCGATATCCGCACCTCCGCGCCCTCCCCCGGCGCCGATCCGGGAACCACGACCTCCGCGTCACCGGCGCCGGTGACCCACAACGTGCCGCTGGTGTTCACCTCCTTGCTGCTCGGGATGCTCATCGTCTCCCTGGGCCAGATGATCTTCGCCACGGCACTGCCGACCATCGTGGCCGACCTCGGTGGGGTCGACCGGATGAGCTGGGTCATCACCGTCTACCTGCTCACCATGACGATCGGCCTGCCGGTCTACGGCAAACTCGGCGACCAGATCGGCCGCAAGCCGCTCTTCGTGACCGCGATCCTCCTGTTCTCCGCGGGCTCTCTTCTGGGGGCGGTCGCGTGGGACATCGACCTGCTCATCGTGGCCCGCGCGATCCAGGGGCTCGGGGGTGGCGGTCTCATGGTGCTCTCCCAGGCGATCGTCGCCGACGTCGTCCCCGCCCGGCAGCGCGGCCGGTACATGGGCGTACTGGGTGCCGTCTTCGGCTTGTCCTCCGTCCTCGGGCCCCTGCTCGGCGGGTTCTTCACCGAGGGCCCCGGTTGGCGCTGGGCCCTGTGGTTCAACCTCCCCGTGTGCCTGGTCGCCCTCGTCGTGGCCGTGGTCTGGCTCCGCCTGCCGAATCGTGGCGCCGGTCGACGAACCGACTGGCCCGGCACGGTCCTCATGGCCACCGGCACCACCGCTCTGATCCTCATCTCCTCCTGGGGCGGTAACCGGTACAGCTGGACGGACCCGATGATCCTCGGCATGGGCGCCCTGTTCGTCGTGTGCGCGGTCGCGTTCGTCCTGGTGGAGTTGCGCTCGGAACACCCGCTGATCCCCATGACGTTGTTCGCCGAGCGGAACTTCTCGCTCTCGACCGGCGCCGGGCTCCTGGTCGGTGTCGCGATGTTCGGCTGCATGGCGTACCTGCCCACCTACATCCAGATGGTCCACGGGCTCGGCCCCACCGCCGCCGGACTGATGATGACGCCGATGATGGCCGGCATGATGGGCACGTCCATCATCGTGGGCAACATCGTCAGCCGGACCGGCCGATACAAGTGGTACCCGGTGGTCGGCACCGTGATCATGGCCGCGGGCCTGTGGCTCATCGGTTCGCTGGAGGCCGGAGACACCCTGGTGCACCTGGGCGTGGTGCTGTTCGTGTTCGGCTTCGGTCTCGGATTGTGTATGCAACTGCTCGTACTGATCGTGCAGAACACCTTCCCGATCACGATGGTCGGCACCGCCACCGCGTCCAACAACTTCTTCCGCCAGATCGGCGGCACCATGGGTTCGGCGATCGTGGGTTCGCTGTTCGTCAGCCGGCTCGCCGATCTCATGGGCGAGCGGGTCCCCGCCGCGGCCGCGGAACTCGGTCCCGAGGGCGCCGCGGTGGCCGAGACCTTCTCGAACGGTTCGGGCGCGGCCAACTCCATGAGCCCGGAGATCCTGGCCGGGTTGCCCGGGCCCCTGCACGACGCGATCGTCGGTTCCTACAACGACGCGTTGGTGCCGATCTACCACGTCGTGGTGCCGCTCATCCTGGTCGCCACGGTGCTTCTGCTGTTCGTGCGCGAGGACACCCTCAAGGAGACGGTGGACTGATTCTCCTCCCACGCCCCCGCGTCCCGGCTCACCGTCCGTCGGCGCGGGGGTGAGGAGTCCGTCACGGAATCCGTACGCGCGGCAACCGTCCCGTCACGCGCTGTCACTAGCGTGCGGAGCGTGACCACACCTCGTCAGACCGTCCTGCGGTTCCTCGCTGCGCCCACCGATGTCGGCACGGGCACGCAGGTGCACACCGGCCGCATCCTCGAGTGGATCGACAAGGCCGCCTACGCCCTGGCGGCGGGGTGGTCCGGCGGATACGCCGTCACCGCCTATGTCGGGAACATCCGCTTCTCCCGCCCGGTCGTCTCCGGCGAACTCATCGAGGTTTCGGCCCGACTCGTCCACACGGGTTCGACGTCGATGCACATCCAGTGCGACGTCCGGGCCTGCGATCCCGTGACGCTCGACTACCGGCACTGCGCCGAGTGCCTCGTGGTCTTCATCGCCGTCCGCGACGGCGCGCCCACCCCCGTACCTCCCTGGACGCCCGCGTCCCGCCTGGAGGTCCACGAGTCCGACGAGGCTGTCATGCGCATCGGGCTGCGCAAGGACATCGAACGGGCGATGGCGGAGCAGACCTATTCCGCCGCGGGCACAGCGCCTCGTTCGACCCTGCGGTTCCTCGCGGCACCCGGGGACGTCAACTGGGGCGGCAACGCGCACGGCGGGCGCATCATGTCCTGGATCGACGACGCGGCGAACCTCTGCGCCACCCGGTGGTCGGGTACCCCCTGCACCTCGGTGTACGCCGGCGGTGTCCGGTTCTACCACCCGGTGAAGATCGGCCACGTCGTGGAGGTGGAGGCCCGTCTGCTGCACACGGGTCACGAGACCATGCACGTCTCGGTCCACGTGGGCTCCGGAGAGGCCACCTCTCCGGAGAGGACGCTCACCACCCACTGCCTGACCGTCTGTGCGGCACTCGGGCCGGAGGGTAGACCCACCCCGGTGCCCCGGTGGGCCCCGGTGTCCGCCGAGGACCACGCACTGGACGAGCACGCCCGCCATCTCATCCGCCTCCGGGGGCGGGGCAGGGTGACCGGGCCGGTCCGGGCCCCGGCCTGAACGGCGACGCGAATGCGGGGGCCGACGGCCGACCGCGATCCCTGGAATCCGCCCCCGTCCCCCGCAACGAGGAAGGCGCCCGGAGCGTTGTGCTCCGGGCGCCTTCTGCTGTACCCCCGATGGGATTCGAACCCACGCTACCGCCGTGAGAGGGCGGCGTCCTAGGCCGCTAGACGACGGGGGCTAGGACACGGATCCGCGTGGGATCCGCTGTAGCGAGCGCTGCGACGCGCTCAGCTGGCCTACCAGGACTCGAACCTAGAACGACGGTACCAGAAACCGCTGTGTTGCCAATTACACCATAGGCCACTGCATTCACTTTTCCGCCCCTCGCGGGGCGCCTCGAAGAGACTATCAAACCACCGAGGGTGAATAGCAAATCGCCTGGTCAATCCGTCTGTTTCCGGACCCCGAGCTAGTCGGCGACGGGAGCGGACCGCAGCCGCGACAGTGTGGCCTCCCGACCGAGCAGCTCCAACGACTCGAACAGCGGCGGCGAGATGTGCGATCCCGTGACCGCCACGCGCACGGGGCCGTAGGCCTTTCGGGGCTTGATGCCCAGGTTCTCCACCAGCGCGCCGGACAGTGCGGCCGCGATGGCCGGGGTCGTCCACTCCTCGACTGCTTCCAGCGCCGCGATCGCCGCGTCCACGACCTCTCGGGATTCCGCCTTGAGGTTCTTGGCCGCAGACTGGGCGTCGACGGTGAACCCGGCCTCGTCCACGAGGAGGAACCGGATGAGCTTCCACGCATCCGACAGGACGACGATGCGGGTCTGGAGGAGATCTGCCACGATCGCCCACCGCTGGGCGTCGACACTCTCCGGCAGGGTCACTCCGTCCTCGTCGGGGTGCGCGACGAGGTACTCGCGCAGGCGGCGGGCGAACTCCTCGGCCGGCAGCTGCCGGATGTGCTCGGCGTTGATCGCGTCGGCCTTCTTCTGGTCGAAGCGGGCCGGGTTGGCGTTCACCTGGCGCACGTCGAACGCCTCGACCATCTCCTGCAGGGAGAACACGTCGCGGTCATCCGACAGCCCCCACCCGAGCAGGGCCAGGTAGTTGAGCAACCCCTCCGGCAACATCCCGCGGTCGCGGTGGAGGAACAGGTCCGACTCGGGGTCACGCTTGGACAGCTTCTTGTTGCCGTCGCCCATGACGAACGGCAGGTGCCCGAACGCGGGGACGTCATCCGCCACCCCGATCCGCATCAGGGCACGGTAGAGGGCGATCTGTCGGGGGGTGGAGCTGAGCAGATCCTCGCCCCGGAGGACGTGGGTGATCTTCATCAGTGCGTCGTCGACCGGATTGACCAACGTGTAGAGCGGGATCCCGTTGGCCCGCGTGAGCGCGAAGTCCGGCACGGTGCCCGCCCTGAACACGGTCTCCCCGCGGACCAGGTCGTCCCAGGCGAGATCCTCGTCCGGCATCCGCAACCGGATCACCGCGCCGCGCCCCTCGTCACGGAACGCCTGCTTCTGGTCCTCCGTGAGGTCGCGATCGAACCCGTCGTACCCGAGTTTGGGGTCCCGCCCGGCGGCCCGGTGGCGGGCCTCGACCTCCTCGGGGGTGGAGAACGACTCGTACGCCTCCCCCGCCTCGACCAGCCTGCGCACCACGTCCAGGTGCAGATCGCGCCGCTCGGACTGGCGGTACGGCGCGTACGGGCCACCCACCTCGGGGCCCTCGTCCCAGTCGAGGCCCAGCCACCGGAGGGCGTCGAGGAGCGACTGGTACGACTCCTCCGAATCCCGGGCGGCGTCGGTGTCCTCGATGCGGAAGACGAACGTGCCACCCGTGTGCCGGGCGTGGGCCCAGTTGAACAGGGCCGTACGGACGAGACCCACATGGGGTGTGCCGGTGGGGGACGGACAGAAGCGGACGCGGACGTTCGAGGCGGTCATGGAGCCCATCCTAGTGACGGTCCCGGCTCGCACCCCCGGCGAGGACCGGCCTAGGATCGGCGGGTACCCGTGGCCGCCGTCCGAGGAGGCGCGATCCACGCAGGAGTCCGAATCGAGGGAGGCGTGCCGTGGCGTCTGGGCACCAACCCGACGTCGCACGCCCGGTGACCGCCCCGGACTTCCTGCTGTCCCGTCCGACCGGCTCGCTGCGCACCCAGGGTGCCCTGAACTCGTTCACGGATCCGGCGGACGCGGCCCTGGCCCTGCGGTCCGGCGCCAGTGGTCTGATCGTGGGCGCTATCGGTTTCGAGCCCGACGCGCCCGCCGCTCTGGTCGAACCCGACGTGGTGGTCCGCGTCGACGGCCCACTGGAGCCCCCCGCCTACTTCCGCCGGATGCGCACCCGCGCCCACGTCACCCGGGAGATCCCCACGTCCTCGGAGCACCGCGCCAGGGTGTCGACCGCGATCGCGGGGGTGCGCTCCGGCGAGATCGACAAGGTGGTGCTGGCCAGGGCGGTCCGGCTGTCTGCCGATCAGCCCATCGACCCCCACGCCGTGTGCGCCGCACTCATCGACTCCAGCCCGGCGGCGGACGGCTACCTCGTCGACCTCTCCCCCGCCGGCGGGGTCCACGCCGGGCGGGTCCTGGTGGGCTCGAGCCCCGAACTCCTCGTCCGCCGCCGAGGCGATCTGGTGGAATGCCACCCGCTGGCAGGGTCCGCGCCCCGCTCCACCGACCCGGCCGCGGACCAGGCCGCCGGCCGCGCCTTGCGCGCGTCGGGCAAGGACGCCTCCGAGCACGCATTCGTGGTGGAGTCGCTGGCACGGGCCCTGGAACCACTGTGCACGGATCTGGAGATCCCGGACCGCCCCACTCTCACGTCCACCCGCGAGATGTGGCACCTCGGGACCCGTATCCGGGGCCGTGTCGCCGACCCCCGCACCACCTCGCTGGACCTCGCCCTCGCCGTGCACCCCACGCCGGCGGTGTGCGGGACACCGACGGACGAGGCCCGGAGGCTCATCGCCGCGATAGAAGGGGAACGGGGATTCTACGCCGGGGCCGTCGGGTGGTCGGACGCCGGCGGAGACGGCGACTGGATGGTCACCATCCGGTGCGCCGAGATCGACGCGGACCGGTCGGGAGCGATCGCCTGGGCCGGCGGCGGCCTGGTCGCGGACTCGCAACCCGACGACGAGGTCGCCGAGACCGGCGCCAAACTCCGCACCATCCTGAGGGCGTTCGGAGCGTCCTAGAGCGATGGTCGGCGCCGGTCGCCCGGACCTACCGGTCGACGACGGGGTTCGTCAGCGAGCCGATGCCCTCGATCTCGATCGTCACACGGTCGCCGGGCAGCATCGGGCCGACCCCTGCCGGGGTACCCGTGAGGATCACATCGCCGGGAAGGAGGGTCATGACCCGGCTGACGTACTCGACGATCTCGCCGACGGTGTGCATGAACTGGGAGGTGTTGCCGTCCTGCCGCACCTCGGACGTGCCGTCGGGGTGGGTGAGGGTGACCCGGACGTCGAGCCCGTTGGGGTCCAGGTCGGTGACGATCCACGGACCCAGCGGGCAGAAGGTGTCGTACCCCTTGCCCCGCGTCCACTGACCGTCCGAGAGCTGCTGGTCGCGGGCGGTGACGTCGTTGGCGCAGGTGTAGCCGAGGATGACCTCGTGGGCCCGCGCGGCGGCGACGTCCCGGCACGGCTGCCCGATCACCACGGCCAGCTCGCCCTCGTGGTCGACCCGCTCCGAACTCGGCGGGTAGGCGATCGATGCCTCGGGGCCGACGACCGACGTGTTGGGCTTGAGGAAGATCAGGGGCTCGGCCGGGGCCTCCGACCCCATCTCCTCGGCGTGGTCGGCGTAGTTCTTACCGACGCACACGATCTTGGAGGCCAGGATCGGGGCGAGCAGACGCACGTCGGCCAGCGGCCATACGCGGCCGGTGAACTCGGGGGTACCGAAGGGGTGCTCGGAGATCTCGGCACAGGTCAGCGAGGACGGGTCGGACATGTCTCCGCGGACCTCGACGAAGGCGAAACCCTGCGGGTGGGCGATACGGGCGAGACGCATACCCGCGATCCTAGGCGGTCCGCAGGTCCCGCAGCGTCCGCGCCCCACGGTCGCGGAGCTCGGTGACCTGTGCGAGGTACAGCTCGGCGCAGGCGAGGGCGTCGACCAGCGGGTCGTGTGCGCGGTACTGCGGCAACCCGTACCTCTCGCGAGCACCCCAGAGCCGCAGCCTCTCGGGCGACGGGTCGGCGGTGAAGCCCATGTCGACGCCCCCGCCCAGGACCCGCCGGTGCAGTTCCAGGGTGTCGACGGACTCCAGTGGTGGCCGGATGCCGAACGTGCGCCGACACAACGCTCGCAGGAAGTCGACCTCTATCGGGCAGTAGTGCGCGACCAACACCCGCCCGGTCAGAGCCGTGAACACCCGGTCCAGGACGTCCTCGACATCCTCCCCGGTGGCCATCGTGTCGTCCGTGAGTCCGTGCACGGTGGCACTCTGCCCCACCCCGTCGTCGTCGTCCGGACCGTGATCGGGACGCAGCAGCACCGATCCCGCTCCGCCCAGGACGATCCGGTCCCCGTCGACGGGGACGAACCCCACCGCCAGGACCCGGTCGTGCCGGGGATCGAGCCCGGTGGTCTCGACGTCCACCGCGAGGAGGGACAGGTCCTCGAGCGGAGTGGTCGGATCCGGCGGCGGTGTCTCCAGAAATCGCCGCAGTGGCCCGTCGGGGGCCCGGCGGGCGGCACTCCTCCGGCGGCCGGCCGCGGTCAGCCGTGGCAGGACCATCACATCTGCCCGACCCGGTATCGGATCTGCAGCGCGCTCTGCGCTCCCGCGATGATCCGGAACGCCGCCCGGAGCCGATGGCGGTCCTTGGTTCCGAGGGTCGACGGGTCCACGTTGTTGTCGAGGTCCGAGTGCTCCTGGATCTGACGTGCGTGGTGGCGCAAGGCCAGCCCGCGCAGGAACCGGAACGCCTCGATGAGGTTCTCCGCGTCCGAGCGGGCGATCACCCCGGCGCTCGCCGCCGCGTCGAGACGGCCGAGCGTCGATACCTCGTCCAGCCCCGCGGACAGGGCGTACAGACGCGCGATCTGGACGACGGGCGCGATCCCCCCGGCCTTGAGGTCCAGGGTGTTGCGGTACTCGCCGCGGCGTGCGACGACGAGCCCGCGGAGGAAGCCGAGCGGCGGTTGCCACTCACACGCGATCCGGGCCAGATGCGCCTGGAAGCGCGGGCTGCCCTTCGAGCGGAGGAGCATCTCGCGCTGGACGCGGACGGCGAGTCCGCTCTCACCGTGGACGGGACGGAGATCGAAGAACACCTGGCTGTGCAGAACTGCGTCGGCCTCGGGGGCCCCGACCCAGTCCCGTACCGTCCCCTCCCACTCCGCGCAGGTCCGCCGCCACCGCGGGTTGGTCGCCATCACCCCACCGGGACAGAGCGGGAAGCCCGCCCGGTCGAGACCCGTGCAGACGCGGTCGGCGAGCTCCGCGAAGTAGTCGTCGGAGCCGGCGACCTCGTGTGCCCCGTCGTCGAGGATCAGCGCGTTGTCCTGGTCGCTGGACACCCCGAGCTCACCCCGGGCCTGGGAACCGAGTCCCACCCAGCAGTACGGCACGGGAGGCGGTCCGAGGTCGGCCTCCGCCAGCGCGATCAGGCGGCGCGTCGCCGCATCGGCGGTGGCGGTGACGACCCGGCCGATATCCCGCGGCGTGGTGCCCCGCCGGACGAACTCGCCGACCAGCGGTAGCAACCGGGCGGACAGTTCCGCCACGGTCTCGGTGTCGGGGGCCCGCGAGATCCGCGCGGCCAGATAGACCGGGTCGGACTGCGCCAGGCGCAGCAGGTCCCCGCTCGTGACCATCCCCGCGGGGGCACCGGCCTCGCACACCGGCAGGTGATGGACGCCGCGTTCGATCTGGAGCAGGGTCGCGTCGAACGCGCGGGTCCGGGCGTCCACCGACACCGGGTCGTGGGTCATGATCGTCGACACCGGCGCCGCGGTGTCGCCACCAACCGCGACCACCTTCGAGCGCAGGTCGCGATCGGTGAAGATGCCGACCACGCGTCCGCTCTCCACCACCAGCAGCGCGGAGACGCGCTCCCGGGACATGATCTGCGCCGCCTCCAGGATGGTGGTCCCGGGCTCGGTGGTGACCGCGTCGCGGGTGAGGAGATCCCCCACCGGTGTGCTCAGGGGGTCTCCCCCGGCCGCGGCGACCCGGGCGGAGGCGAGGTCCTGGCGGATCCGATCACTCCGCGCACCGAAGAAGTCCCGGATCCCGGGGTGGGCGGCCGCGAGTTCGTCGAACACCTCGCGCGGCATCTCGAGTAGCAGAGTGTCCGCGACGGCCTCCATGCGGTACCGCGACGGGCCGGAACGGGTCAGCGTCGAGTAGCCGAAGCAGTCACCCTCGTCGCGCGCGTCGAGCAGGACACCGTCCGGGTCGCACACCTCGACGGCGCCCGTGCGGATGATGTGGAGGGTGTCGTTGGCGTCCCCTGCCTCCAGGATGACGGTCCCCCGCCGGTGGTAGCGCTGACTGAGCCTCGCGGGCAGGCGGTCGAGCACCTCTCCGGGCAGCTCGTCGAAGGGGGCACAGCGCGCGAGGAAATCCCTGACCTCGGCGAGTTCGACGTCCATTCCACCACTGTGGACGCCCACGGCCCGCGGTGTGATCACTTCTCGCGATTCACACCCGCGGGCCGGGGTCCGGACGTGGGGTCAGCGGGGCGGTGGACTAACCGCTGACGGCCGCGACGATCCGGTCGCCCACCTCGGAGGTGACGATCGGGGCGTCGCCGCGCGAGCCGAGGTCGGCCTCGACGGCCGCCTCCACTCGATCGGCCTCGGCCATGTGACCGAGGTGGCGCAGCAGCAGTGCCACGGACAGGATGGCGGCGGTGGGGTCCGCCTTGCCCTGTCCGGCTATGTCCGGGGCCGAACCGTGGACGGGCTCGAACATGGACGGGTTGGTCCCGGAGGCGTCGATGTTGCCCGACGCCGCGGTGCCGATGCCTCCGGTGACCGCGGCCGCCAGGTCGGTGATGATGTCGCCGAAGAGGTTGTCGGTGACGATCACGTCGAACCGGGACGGATCGGTGACCATGTAGATAGTGGCGGCGTCGATGTGGCAGTAGTCCACCTCGACCCCGGGGAACTCCGGAGCCACCTCGTCGACGGTGCGCTGCCACAGCCCACCGGCGTTGACGAGGACGTTGGTCTTGTGGACCAGCGTGAGCTTGTTGCGCCGCGACTGCGCACGGGAGAACGCGTCGCGGACCACGCGCTCCACGCCGTACCGGGTGTTGACGGAGGTCTCGGTACCGATCTCGTGCGGTGTCCCCACACGGATCGCACCGCCGTTACCGGTGTAGAGCCCCTCGGTGCCCTCGCGGACGACGACGAAGTCGATCTCGCCCGGGTCCTTCAGCGGGGTTGCCGACCCAGGGAAGAGCCGGGAGGGCCGCAGGTTGACGTGGTGGTCGAGTGCGAACCGCAGCGGGAGCAGCATGCCCCGCTCGAGCACGCCGGCCGGCACGGAGCGGGGATCACCGATGGCGCCCAGCAGGATCGCGTCGTGGCCTCTGAGGCTCTCCACGTCCGCGTCCGTCAGGGTCTCGCCGTTGCGGAGGTACCGGCGCGCGCCGAGGTCGTATTCGGTCTTCTCGACACCGGGGACCAGCGCGTCGAGCACCTTCAGTGCCTCGGCCGTGACCTCGACGCCGATACCGTCGCCGGGGATGACTGCGAGCTTCATGATGTCGTCGTCCCCGCTCAGACCAGGTTGATCTGGGTCGCGGTGGCGTCGAGCTCGGAGACGATCCGGTCGACGGTCGGCTCGGCGACCGTGCGGTCGACCCGCAGGATCAGCGACGCGCCCTCGCCGGAGGCGTCCTGGCTCAGTGCTGCGGCCTGGATGTCGATGCCCTCCCCGCCGAGGATGGAGCCCACCTTGCCGAGCACGCCCGGGCGGTCGGAGTAGTGAACGAACAGGTTCTGGCCCTCGGCGCGCAGGTCGAACCCGCGCTCGTTGATCCGGACGATCTTCTGCACCTGATCCAGGCCGGCCAGCGTGCCGGTGACATCGGCCGACGCGCCGTCCGCGGCCACGGCCGTGACGGTGACGGTGCTGCGGTAGGACTTGGACTCGCTGTGGGTCTCCACCGAGTGGGTGACCCCCCGCTGCTCGGCCATCTGGCCGACGTTGACGAAGGTCGCGGGCTCGTCGGTGATCGCGGAGAACATGCCGCGCAGGGCGGCCAGCCCGAGGACGTCGACCTGCTCGGATGCGAGCTCGCCGGCGACGTCGATCCGGACGGTCGTCGGGATACCCGGGCACAGGTGGCCGGCGACCAGTCCGAGCTTGCGGACGAGGTCGAGCCAGGGTGCGACCTCGTCGCCGACGGGACCACCGGTGACGTTGACGGCGTCGGGGACGAACTCCCCGCGCAGGGCGAGCAGCACACTGCGGGCGACGTCGGTGCCGGCGCGGTCCTGCGCCTCGCTGGTGGAGGCGCCGAGGTGCGGCGTGACGACGGTGTTCTCGAGCTCGAAGAGCGGCGAGTCGGTGCACGGCTCGGTGTCGAACACGTCGAGCGCCGCGGAGCGGACCTTGCCGGACTTCAGTGCGTCGACGAGCGCGTCCTCGACGATCAGACCGCCGCGGGCGGCGTTGACGATCACGACGCCGTCCTTGGCACGGGCCAGCCGCTCGGCGTCGAAGAGACCGGCGGTCTCCTTGGTCTTGGGCAGGTGCATCGTGATGATGTCGGCGCGGGAGACCAGCTCGTCGATGTCGACCAGCTCGATTCCCAGCTGCGCCGCGCGGGCGGCGGGCAGGTAGGGGTCGTAGGCGATGAGGTTGGTCTCGAACGCGGCGAGTCGCTGCGCCACGAGCTGGCCGATGCGGCCCAGGCCCACGACGCCGACGGTCTTGCCGAGCAGCTCGACGCCGTTGAAGGAACTGCGCTTCCAGGTGTGCTCGCGCAGGGTGCGGTCCGCGGCCGGGATCTGGCGGCAGGCGGACATGAGCAGCGCGACCGCGTGCTCGGCGGCCGAGTGGATGTTGGAGGTGGGCGCGTTGACCACCATGACGCCGCGCTCGGTGGCGGCGGGGATCTCGACGTTGTCCAGGCCGACGCCCGCGCGCCCGATGATCTTGAGGTTCGGCGCGGCGGCGAGCACCTCGGCGTCGACGGTGGTGGCCGAGCGCACGAGCAGTGCGTCGGCGTCGGCGACCGCCTCGAGCAGCTTGGGGCGATCCGGGCCGTCCACCCAGCGGACCTCCACGGCGTCGCCGAGCGCGTCGACGGTCGACTGGGCGAGCTTGTCGGCGATGAGGACGACGGGCCGTCCGGATGCTGTCACAGTGGGTTCTCCTCGGTGTCATTTCGGGCACGGCCAGTCTAGGGCACCTGTCACCGGCGCCGAGCAGTGGCCGGTACGCGCCCGGACGCCTACCGTGACGAGGGTCGGCGACCCGACGTGACCACCGCCGCGCGACGAACGGAGCACCGATGCCCCGCACTCCCCGGTCGGCCCAGCCGCCGGTCCGCTTCCCCGACCCCTGGTTGCCCGTGCTGGCCCCGGCACGCGGCCCGACGGCGGTGGCGATGTATCTGCGGGCCCACCTGTACGGCGCCGCGGTGGGGCGCAGCGTCCTGGACCGCTGCATCAGTGCGGTCGATCCGGAGGACCGGGTGCGGTTGGTTCCGCTGCGCCGGGAGTTCGAGGAGGAGATCGACACCGCCGCCCGCCTGTTGGCGGTGCTCTCACCTCTGGGGGCCCCGGGCCGTCGGCTGGTGCGGTGGTCCGCCGCGGTCAGCCTCACCGCACTGCCGGTGGGCCCGGTGGTGCGCGATCCTCTGGCCCGGCTCGCGGTCCTGGAGGCGCTGCGCACCCTCGTGGTTGCGAAGCGCTCGATGTGGGAGTTGCTCGCCGCGTCGTGGGTCGCGGACGGCCCGGCGTCCGCTGCCGGGAGGTCCGGAGCGGAACCCGACGTCAGCAACGACGACAACTGCGACGACGACGACAGCGGCGACGACGACGAGCCCGGCGGTCCCGACACCGGCCGGCTGCTGCTGGGACTGGCCGACCAGGCCCGGTCACAGGAGGACCTGCTGGAGCAACTGCGACGCGCCTACGGTCTGGCGGTCTTCGAGTGAGCGCGTCCGGGACCGTGCGTGCGGACGTCGTCGTGGTGGGCTCCGGCCCCAACGGCCTGGCCGCCGCGCTGTTGTGTGCGCGGGCCGGGCGGCGGGTGGTGGTGCTGGAGGCCCAGGAGACCATCGGTGGCGGGTGCCGAACCCTGCCGATGGGCGATATCGCGACCGGCATCCCGGAGGACGTCGTGAACGGGTTGCTGGTGGATCCGTGCTCGGCCGTGCACCCCATGGCGGGGGCATCCCCGTTCTTCCGTGGGTTCGACCTGCCGGCCCACGGGGTCGAGATGCTCACTCCCCCCGTTCAACTGGCTCACGCACTGCCGGCCCGCGACGCGATCGTCGTTCCCGCGTCCCCATCCCCCGCCGCCCTCGCAGAGGGCCTGGGGTCGCGCGCGGAGGCCGACCGGTGGTGGAGCCTCATGGGCCCCCTGGGTCGCAGGGCGGAGGACGTCGTCGCCACGGCCCTGTCCGATCAGCGCTCGGTCCCGCACCTGGGGGCGACCGCGGCGCTCGGCGCGGCGTTCGTCCGCGCCCACCCCCGCGGTGTGGTCGGCGATCCCCTCGGTCCGGACGGACGGACGCTGCTGTCCGGGATCTCGGCCCACGCGATCACCCCGCTGTCCTCCCCCGCCGCGACGGGGGTCGGCCTCGTCCTGGGCTCGTTGCTCCACTCGCCGCTCGGCTGGACGCTGCCGGTCGGCGGCAGCGGGGCCATCACCGCCGCACTGGCCGAGGCGATCCGGGATGCCGGGGGGGAGATCCGCACCGGGGTCGGCGTGGATTCGCTGGCACGGCTCGACGCCCGGGACGTCGTCTTCAACACGTCCTCCCGGATCCTCGGCGAGATCCTCATGGCATCCTCGCCCTCTCCGGCCGTGGCCCGCCGCGCACGCAGACTCCTGGAGGCGCCGGTCGGCGGGGCCGCGGCGAAGGTCGACCTGGTCCTGTCCGGCCCGGTTCCGTGGCGCGACGGCCGGCTCGCCGACGCCGGCACTGTCCACCTGGGTGGGGATTCCCATGCCATCGCGGCCGCCGAGCGCGAGGTCGCCGCCGGTCGGCACGCCGATCGGCCCATGATCCTCGTCTCCCAGCCGTGGGTGACCGATCCGGGACGAATCGCCCCGGACGGTCGACGTCCACTGTGGTCCTACGCGCACGTGCCCGCGTTCTCCGACCGTGACCAGACCGAGCAGGTGCTCGCCGCGCTCGAGGCGGTCGCGCCGGGGGTGCGGGACGTGGTCGTGGCCGCCCACTGCACGCCCGCGGACCGGATGGCCGAGCACAACGCCAACAACGCCGGTGGGGACATCGCGGCGGGGCGCGTGGACCTGCGGGGGCTCATCGCCCGCCCGGTGCCGCGGGCCGACCCGTTCGCGACCGGCATTCCCGGGGTGTGGCACGCCTCCGGCTCGACCCCTCCCGGCCCGGGCGTGCACGGCATGGCCGGGCAGCACGTGGCGGAGCGCATCCTCGGCGGGTTACCGACTCGCTGGTAGGAAGCGAATCACTGGTAGGACACGAACCACGGCCGGGGCTCGACCGCCATGGTCTGCTCGGGCGTGAACGTGGGGGTGTCCTCGTCATAGAAGTTCTTCCACGCCATCCGGATGCCGGACGGCAGCCCGCTGCGCAGGACGTCCCACGTCTCCATCTTCAGGTCCGGGGTGCCGTGACCGTCGGCGTGCAGGACGATTGACACCTCCGGCCTGGAGGTGTCGATCTGGTCGCGGTCGTCGATCATGGCCATGCTGAACTGGTGGAGGATGAGGAGCTTCTGTGGCCCTCCGCTGTCCCGGGTCAGGTCCGCCAGCCAGTCGGTGACCCGGTTGATCTCCTCGGCGTCCACCGACCCGATCTGCGCGCCCGGCTGTTGTCCCGGCTCGAGCTTCCACTCGGGGTCGAGCGCGAGTCCGACGTTCGGGCGGGTGAGCAACTCCTCGAAGATCCTCGCCTGATCGAGGAGGTCGGCCATGCCGGGCTGGAGGTCAATCACCGCGTACCCGCCGGCGTCGGTGATGGCGTCGATCAGCGGGACGAACTCCTGCGGGTCCCACTCGTTGGTGTAGTTGCCGTCGGGTCCGGCGGACGTCGAGGCGACCGTCGCGATGATCTCGAACGCCGGGATGACCGGTTCCGGGGAGTGCGGCTGGTACTCCCCGACCAACTGCTGAACCCGCGCCACGCTCTCCTCTGGTCCCTGCTCGCCGAGGATCCCCAGGGCAGGGGTGATCGGCGACCCGTAGGCGGCCACGAACCGCCGGCCCGGGAACAGCAGCTGTCCGCCGCCCGGCAGTTCGGGAACCGTCCGCGCCTTCTCCACCCGGTCCTCGAGTTCGTCCTCGGTGCCCCACCCGGGCCCGAGCGCGTAGACCGCCTCGGCGTCCCGCACCGCCTCCACGGACCCGCCGTCGACCCGCGGGTCCGGGGTACGGAGGTGGGACACCGCCGCCCCGACGGCCACTGCCGTCGCGACCGCCGCGACCGGCGTCTCGTCGTACACGAGCACGCTGGGTGCGCCCTCGCCGTCCCATGCGGGTTCGCCGCTGTCGAACGGATCGGGGGCCGCGCCCGCGCCGTCGGCAGCGGTGATCTCCCCGGCCGTCATCAGCGCAGGCGTACCCGGCACCTGGTGGACGGTGACGTCGTCGATCCGCCCCGGCGGGACCTCGACCTCGGAGTCGAACGTGATCCCGGTCAGCTCCTCGAGCTCCGGCCGACCTCCCGGGGCGTCGACCACCTCGCCGTCGTCGGGTGTGAAGGCCACCTGCCCGACCCGCAACACCCGCTCGGCGCCGAGTCGCGACACCTCGTCGGCCAATGCCGCGTCCCCGCCCTCGACGGCGGTGAGCATCGGTGCGTGCAACCCGACCGCGACGGAGGCGGCGCGCGCCTGCGCGGCGGCGTCCGGGGCTGCCACCACGACCACCGGGGCGGACTCGATGAGCAGTCTCGTGGTCTCCACGCCGGACCCGTCGGCGTCGGCGGCGACCCGCGTGCCCTCCACCGGGGCGGCTTCGGTTCTCGGTCCGCCGTCACCGGGGTCGGACGTACACGCCACGGTCGTCCCCACCAGGGAAACGGCGAGGACCGCCGCACCCACTCCTCGGTTGAAGTGGCGCACGGCGGTCCTCCTGCTGAAGTCGGGAATCGATCCCGGTGGACCCTACAGGGGCTTCACCGGGTCGGACCCGCGGACCCTCAGGCAGTCTCCGTGATCGGCCGGTCGACCCAGCTCATGAGGTCGCGCAGCTTCTGGCCGGTGACCTCGATCGGGTGCTCGGCGTTCTCCTTGCGGAGCTGCTCAAGCTCCTTATTGCCGCCCTCGACGTTGGCCACGAGGCGCTTGGTGAAGGTGCCGTCCTGGATGTCGGACAGGATCTCCTTCATGCGCTCCTTGGTGCCGGCGTCGATGACCCGCGGGCCGGAGAGGTAGCCGCCGAACTCCGCCGTGTCGGACAC
The DNA here is from genome assembly GCF_057773105.1 of Dietzia sp. IBK-p2-15D. NCBI lineage: Bacteria > Bacillati > Actinomycetota > Actinomycetes > Mycobacteriales > Dietziaceae > Dietzia > Dietzia sp. IBK-p2-15D. The sequence continues at coordinate 9,489 of NZ_JBYMTK010000003.1, read as the reverse complement.
CGAGTAGTTCATGCGCGCGATGCCGCCCTCGTACATGAGATCGACGATGAGCTTGAGCTCGTGGAGCACCTCGAAGTAGGCGAGCTCCGGCTCGTAGCCGGCCTCGACCATGACCTCGAAGCCCGTCTTGACGAGCTCCTCGGTGCCGCCGCACAGCACGGCCTGCTCACCGAACAGGTCGGTCTCGGTCTCGTCCTTGAAGGTGGTCTTGATGACGCCCGCGCGGGTGCCACCGATCGCCTTCGCGTAGGACAGCGCGAGCGCCTCGCCCTCGCCCTTCGGGTCCTGCTCCACGGCGATGAGCGCCGGGACGCCCTTGCCGTCGACGAACTGACGACGCACGAGGTGACCGGGGCCCTTGGGGGCGACCATCGCGATGGTGATGTTCTCCGCCGGCCTGATGAGGCCGAAGTGGATGTTGAGGCCGTGACCGAAGAACAGCGCGTCGCCGTCGTTCAGGTTGGGCTCGATGTCCTCGGTGAAGATCTGCGCCTGCGAGGTGTCGGGGGCGAGCAGCATGATGACGTCGGCCCACTTGGTGGCCTCGGCGGCGGTCATGACCTTGAGGCCGGCCTCTTCGGCCTTCGCGCGGGACTTGGAGCCCTCACGCAGGCCGATCGCGACCTCGACTCCGGAGTCGCGCAGGCTGAGCGAGTGCGCGTGCCCCTGCGAGCCGTACCCGATGACGGCGACCTTGCGGCCCTGGATCAGCGACAGATCCGCCGAGTCGTCGTAGAACATCTCCACTGCCATGGTGGATTCCCTTCGTGTTGTTTCGTGAAGTCGAGACTTGTGTAGGAGTCGAGACTATCGAGTGGTGTTGATGGACTTGGGGCCGCGTCCGAGCGCGACCATGCCGGACTGCACGATCTCGCGGATCCCGTAGCCGTCGAGCATCCGCAGCAGCGCGTCGAGCTTGTCGGGGGTACCCGTGGCCTCGAGAGTGAGCGACTCGGGTGAGACGTCCACGATGTGTGCGCGGAACAGACTCGCGATCTCCACGATCTGACCGCGGTTGGTGGCGTCGGCGCGGACCTTGACGAGAGTGAGCTCGCGGGCCACCGAGCCGGCCGGATCCTGCTCGACGATCTTGATGACGTTGACGAGCTTGTTGAGCTGTTTGGTCACCTGCTCGAGCGGGAAGTCCTCGACGTTCACGACGATGGTCATGCGCGACAGGCCTTCGGTCTCGGTCGGGCCCACGGCCAGCGACTCGATATTGAACCCGCGCCGGGAGAACAGCGACGAGACGCGCGCGAGCACGCCAGGCTTGTCCTCCACCAGCACGCTCAGGGTGTGGGAGCGAGCGCTCACTGGTCCTCCTCCTCGGCGGCGATCACCGCGGCGTCGATCCGCTCGGTCGCCTCGTGGATGTCCGCGGCGTCGTCCGCCACGGAATCGGTGTCGTCGAACAGCGGCCGGATGTCCCGGGCCGCCATGATCTCGTCGTTGGACGTGCCCGCCGCGACCATGGGCCACACCTGGGCGTCCTTGCCCACGATGAAGTCGATGAGGACCGGGCGGTCGTTGATCGCGCGGGCCTGTGCGATCACGTCGTCGACGTCCTCGGCGCGCTCACACCGCAGCGCCACGCAGCCCAGGGCCTCGCCGAGCTTGACGAAGTCCGGGATGTGCATGGAGTGGGTCGACAGGTCGGTCTGCGAGTACCGCTCCTCGTAGAACAGTGTCTGCCACTGACGGACCATGCCGAGGTTGCCGTTGTTGATCAGCGCCACCTTGATGGGTGCGCCCTCGATGGCGCAGGTGGCCAGCTCCTGGTTCGTCATCTGGAAGCAGCCGTCGCCGTCGATGGCCCAGACCTCGGCGTCCTGACGGCCGAACTTGGCACCCATCGCCGCGGGGACCGCGTACCCCATGGTCCCCAGGCCGCCCGAGTTCAGCCACGTGCGCGGCTTCTCGTACTGGACGAACTGGGCCGCCCACATCTGGTGCTGGCCGACGCCCGCGCAGTACACGGCGTCCGGGCCGGCGGCGGCGCTCAGCCGCTCGATGACGTACTCGGGAGACAGGGAGCCGTCCGACTGCGGGCCGTAGCCCAGCGGGAACTCGCTGCGGATCTCGTCCAGCTCACCGACCCACACGGCCGGCTCGCCCAGCGTGCCGGATTCGCGCTCGCCGCGCAGCGTCTCGACGAGCTCGACGAGGACCTCCTTGATGTCGCCGACGATCGGCACGTCGACGGCCCGGTTCTTGCCGATCTCGGCCGGGTCGATGTCGGCGTGGATGACCTTGGCGTCCGGGGCGAAGGTGTCGAGACGACCGGTGACCCGGTCGTCGAACCGGGCGCCCAGGGTGACCAGCAGGTCCGACCGCTGCAGCGCCGCGACGGCGGCGACGGTTCCGTGCATCCCCGGCATGCCGTAGTGCAGCCGGTGGGAATCCGGGAACGCCCCGCGCGCCATGAGCGTGGTCACGACCGGGATGCCGGTCAGCTCGGCGAGCGCCATGAGCTCCGCGGAGGCGTCGGCCTTGATGACGCCGCCGCCGACATACAGCACCGGGCGCCTGGCCTTGCCGATCATCCGGGCGGCCTCACGGATCTGCTTGCCGTGCGGCTTGGTGACGGGCCGGTAGCCGGGCAGCTTCATCTCCGGCGGCCACGAGAACGTCATCTCGGCCTGCAGGACGTCCTTGGGGATGTCCACGAGCACAGCGCCGGGGCGACCGGTCTGCGCGATGTGGAACGCCTCGGCGATCATCCGCGGGATGTCCTCGCCGTGGGACACGAGGAAGTTGTGCTTGGTGATCGGCATGGTGATGCCCGAGATGTCGGCTTCCTGGAAACCGTCCGTGCCGATGAGTGCGGTCCCGACCTGACCCGTGATCGCCACGATCGGGACCGAGTCCATCTGCGCGTCCGCGAGCGGGGTCACCAGGTTGGTGGCGCCGGGGCCCGAGGTCGCCATGCAGACGCCGACCCTTCCGGTGGCCTGGGCGTAGCCGGTCGCTGCGTGACCGGCGCCCTGCTCGTGCCGGACCAGGACGTGCCGGACCTTGGCCGAGTCGTAGAGCGGGTCGTAGACCGGCAGGATGGCCCCGCCGGGGATGCCGAAGACGACCTCGGTGCCGATCTCCTCGAGGGACCGGACGACGGCCTGGGCCCCCGTCATCCGCTCTGGGGCCGCGGACCGGGCCTTCTGCTCTGCACCCGGACGGGGTCCGGGCTGTGCCGTTGGTGCGCTCACTTCAACTGTCCTTCATGCTGGTCGTGGAGCCGTGGTTCGTGGTCGGCCGTGATCGTGGATTTCTCTGACCGCGGTCTGACCCGGCAACAAAAAACCCCCGTCGGCCACGAAAGGCCGGCGAGGGTGCGCGTCGACGGAAAGCCAGGTAGGGCTCAGGCGCCGACGCGCCGGCCGAGTACGAGACCGTTCCAGGTGTTCACGAGGCCCAGACTAGGCCGCGGTCGACGGCAGCGTCAACTCGTGGAACATCGATCCCACTATGTGGGCCATGCCAGACTGGAGGCATCATGAGTGCCCCTTTCAGAGCTCCCGTCCCGGAGTCGAGCCCCCGCGATCACGCCCTCTTCCGGGTCAACCCGATGTCGTACGTCGTCATCGCCATTTTCGTGCTGGCGATCCTCTGGCCCGTCACGTCCTACCCCGTCGCCCTGGGCTGGCTGGTGCTGCTCCCCGTCGCCTTCGGTTGGTGGGTGGCCCGGACCTGGACCCGACTGGACGAGGACGGTGTCCACCTGTCGTCCTGGCGCTCCCGACGGTCCGTGCCGTGGGATGAGGTCAGGGGTGTGATGTTCCCCAAGCGTGGGTTCGCCCGGCTCGTGACCACCTCTGACACGTCACTCCCGATGGGCGGGGTCTCGTTCCACGACCTCCCGCGACTGTCCGGCGCCAGCCGTGGCCGTATCCGCGACCCGTACGCCGCGAGCGGACCCGAGTCCGCCTGACCCTCCCGCTCCGCCGGTCACCCCGCGGCCGGCGGGGACCCGGTCGGCCACGGCCTGGCGTCGCATACCCATCCGCTCGTAGACGACCGTGACCGCCACACCCACGACGAGTCCTGCGACCGCCCAGCCGCCGAGGACCCAGACCGCGTGTCCGAGACCCGCCTCCCACCCGGAGTCGAAGAACATGATCGACCGCAGCCCGAGGTAGGCCTGGTGCATCGGCTGTAGCGTCCCGATGGCCACGAACACCCGCGGGAGCATCTCGGTCGGGGTGGCGCCGCCCGAGGTGGGGATGCCCAGCACCACGAACACCACGAGGTTCACGAGCAGACCGGCGTTGCCGACAGCAGCGATGATCGTGTGCGCACACACCCCGACCGCGATGATGACCAGGTTCGAGAACCAGAACATGTGCCACGGGTCGTACCCGGTGACACCGATGATGTCCGCCACCCACAGGACGAGCCCCGAGACGAGCGGCGCCGTGATCAGGGTGACCACCCACTTGCGGGCCAGTGTCTGGAGCCGCCCGAACGGCGCCACGTGGAGATGGAGCGCCAACGGCCCGATCTCCAGCGGGATGAAGCCGAGCCGGGCGTCCAGGAGCGCGGAGATGATCATCGCCCCGGTGAATCCCGCCAGGATCACGACCAGCGCGTAGAACATCGGGAGCGACGCGTTCGACACCCCGTCCGGCAGCGGGTTCCACGCGACGACGTCGATCGCCACCGGATCGGAGAGCGCGACCGCGGCCGCGGCGCCGACGGTCCTGCCCTCGGCCTCGGCCAGCAGCCGGGACTGCGACAGCAGTTCGGTCCCCATCCGGTCGTGGAACGATTCCTGCATCGCGTCCGCCATGGTGTTCATGACCTGACCGGAGACGATGGACACGCGTGGCGAGTACTCGAGTGAGATGCGGGCGCGTTCGGGTGGCCCCGCCGCGTCGCCCGCCTCCGTCGCCGCGGCCTCGACGAGCCCGGCCACCCGCCCGCTCAGTTCGGGTGGGATACGGACCGCACCGAAGTACGTGCCGTCCCGGAGGCCCTCCTCGGCGGCCTCCGGATCCACCACGTGCAGCCGGACCCTCCCCCAGTCGTTGTTCTGGAGCAGCCCCGCGGTGATCCGCGACCCCATGTCGAGACCACGCGGACCGATCGGGGTCTCCAGGGTCGCGGCGACGTCCTCGTCCACCACCGCCACGGGGATGTACCTCGCGTGGGACTGCGGATCCGCGGTGCCCCCCAGGTACATGAACGACAGGAGGAAGAACAGTCCACAGACCAGGGCCACCGCCCCCGCCGAGTGCGAGAGGAACTCACGTAGCCCACCCGTGTGACCGGAGTCGGTCATGTCCATCCCCATTCGCGTCACGTCGAGGCCGGCCGGATGGCCGACCGTGAGAAGAGTAGACCCACATCGGGGCGTATTGTGTGGTGGTCACGGCGCGATCGGGTGTCGCCGCGGGGCGCGCGCACACCGCGGCCCCGTACGGCACGACCCCCGGAATGCGCCCTCCCCATCGAGTCGGAGCGAGGTCCCATGCCGCCCCTGAGGTCACGAACCAGTACCGCCGGACGCAACGCCGCGGGGGCGCGTGCCCTCTGGCGCGCGACCGGCATGACGGACTCGGACTTCGGTAAGCCGATCATCGCGATCGCGAACTCGTACACCCAGTTCGTGCCGGGCCACGTCCACCTGAAGAACGTCGGTGAGATCGTCGCCGAGCAGATCGCGGCGTCGGGCGGCGTGGCCCGGGAGTTCCACACCATCGCGGTGGACGACGGGATCGCGATGGGCCACGCGGGCATGCTCTACTCGCTGCCCAGCCGGGAGATCATCGCGGACTCGGTGGAGTACATGGTCAACGCCCACACGGCGGACGCGCTGGTGTGCATCTCGAACTGCGACAAGATCACCCCGGGCATGCTCAACGCCGCGATGCGGTTGAACATCCCCACCGTGTTCGTCTCCGGCGGGCCGATGGAGTCGGGGTTCTCCGTCGTCGTCGACGGCGTGGTCAAGGCGGGCTCGGACCTCATCACGGCGATCTCCGCGTCCGCCAACTCGGCCGTGGACGACGAGGGCCTGGACGCCATCGAGCGCTCGGCCTGCCCGACGTGCGGGTCCTGCTCCGGGATGTTCACCGCCAACTCCATGAACTGCCTCACCGAGGCCCTGGGGCTGTCGCTGCCCGGCAACGGCTCGACCCTGGCCACCCACAGTGCGCGGCGTGAACTGTTCGCCGAGGCCGGCCGGGTCATCGTCGACCTGTGCACCCGCTACTACCGGGACGAGGACGCCTCGGTGCTCCCCCGTTCGGTCGCCACCAGGTCGGCGTTCACCAACGCCATGGCGCTGGACGTCGCGATGGGCGGCTCCACCAACACCGTGCTCCACATCCTCGCCGCCGCGCAGGAGGGCGAGGTCGACTTCGACCTGGGCGACATCGAGCAGATCTCCCGCCGGATCCCCTGCCTGGCCAAGGTCGCGCCCAACTCGGACTACTACATGGAGCACGTCCACCGGGCCGGCGGCATCCCCGCGATCCTGGGCGAGCTGTACCGCGGGGGCCTGCTGGAGACGGACGTCCACTCGGTCCACTCCCCGTCGCTCGAGCAGTACGTCGCGGACTGGGACATCCGCAGCGGCACCGCGACCGAGAAGGCGATCGAGTTGTTCCACGCGGCCCCGGGCGGGGTGCGGACGATCGAGCCGTTCTCGACCGACAACCGCTGGGAGTCGCTCGACACGGACGCGGAGAACGGCTGTATCCACTCGGTCGAGCACCCGGCGACCGCGGAGGGCGGGCTCGCGGTCCTGCGCGGGAACATCGCGCCGGACGGGTCCGTCTTCAAGACCGCCGGCGTGTCCGAGGACAGTTTCCACTTCTCCGGTCCGGCCAGGGTGGTCGAGTCCCAGGAGGAGGCCGTCTCGGTCATCCTGGACAAGACGCTGCAGGCCGGCGAGGTGCTGGTGGTGCTCTTCGAGGGCCCGGCCGGCGGTCCGGGGATGCAGGAGATGCTGCACCCCACGGCGTTCATCAAGGGCGCCGGCCTCGGGACGAAATGCGCGCTCATCACCGACGGCCGCTTCTCGGGCGGGTCGTCCGGGCTGTCCATCGGTCACATCGCCCCGGAGGCCGCCTCGGGCGGCCCGATCGGCCTGGTGCGTGACGGTGACATCGTGACCATCGATGTCGCCACGCGGTCCATCTCGGTGGATGTCGACGACGACGAGCTGTCCCGCCGCCGCGCCGAGAGGGGCCCTCTCCCGTGGCGGCCGGTCAAGCGTGATCGGAAAGTGTCCACCGCTCTCCGCGCGTACGCCTCGATGGCGTCCTCGGCGGACAAGGGTGCCGTACGCATCCTGCCCGACTGACGCGCCTGGTCAGGGCCGCGCGCCCCGGCTCCCGAGCTCTCAGCCCGCGGTGACCGGGGCGCTGTCGGCTGAGGAGGTCAGCGGGTTGGTGCCGTTGAGGAAGTACCACACCAGACCGGCGATGACCGCCACGACGATCACCCACACGACGCCGCTGAAGCGGGGACGGTGGGACCATGCCCACTTGCGGTCGGCGGACCATCGCCCCGGTCCGGAGAAGAGGAGGGTCACCAGCGCCGCGGCGTAGAGGATCGACACCTCGAGTCCGCGGGTGGTGTCACTCAGCACGGGGATGGGGTCGGTCCCGGTCAGTCGGATCGCTATCCCCAGTCCGATGAGCCCCAGCAGACCGGCCGCCGCCACCGGGGTCGCGAGTCCCACCACGAGCATGACGCCCGCCACCAGTTCGACGGCGCCGCCGGCGATCGCCAGGATGCGGGCCTGATCGAATCCGGAGTCGGTGAGGGTCTGCGTGAACCCGTCGATCCCGGGCCCGCCGAACAGTCCGAAGAGCTTCTGCAGTCCCCGCATCGCGAGGAGGACGCCCACGGCCAGTCTCAGGACGAACAGCCCGAAATCGGCCGTTCCCCGGCGGCCGATCGTGTCCCGCGACGCGGGCGCGATGGTGGTGGGCTGGTCACCGAAGGGCAGGGGCGAGGACACGTCGTACCCCCCGGACTCGGCGAACTGCGAGTAGTCGGTGCGCCCGGCCGCGGGGAACGCGGTGGTCGCGCCGTCCCCCGAGCCGCCCCGCGAACCGGCGCCCGCGCCCTGGGCGTTGGGGACGTCGAGCGGGTAATCGACGTCGTGGATGATCTCGGTACGGGCGTCGTCGTCTCCGCGCTTTGAGGAAGTCACGGATCGACTGTAGGCCGATGCCGGTGCCCGGACGCTGAAGGACACGGCGCGCCGTAGTCTGGTCGGCATGAGATCGCTCCCGCTGCTGCTGGCACTGGCCGTCGCCGTGTCCGGTTGCGCGAGGTTCGACGACCGCCTCGAGGACCCGTTCACGCCTGCGGCCGGGCCGGGAATGGGTGCCGCTCCGCCGAGCCCTCCCGGCGCACCGACCCCGCCCCCGACGTCGCGCCCCGGGGAGCCGGAGCCCCCGGCCGAGACGGGCCCCTGCGTCGATCCCGACCCCGCCGTCATCGCGACCTGCCTTGAGCCGGCCGTCGCGGTGGCCGGGCTCGGTGAGCGAGCGCTGGTCGCCGAGTCCACGGGCGGGGTGAAGATCGTCTCCGCCGATGCCGACCCCGAGCAGTTCGGCAGGGTGGATCCCCGGTCCGGCCGGGTGGCCGCGGTCGCGCCGTCCCCGGATTTCGCCCAGGACCGGTTGGTGTATCTCCTCGTCGTCGGCGACGGACCCACCCGGGTCGAACGACTGGCGCGCGGCGACGCCCCCCGCACGATCGCGGAGCTCGCACCCGCGGACAGCGGTGGCCTCGCGTTCGTCGACGACATCCTGACCGTCGGCGCCGGCTCCGAGGTCGTCCGGTTCCCGACGTTCACCGGGATCGGCCGCGCGGAGGACCCCGAGGTGATCGGACGCGACCTCGGGCGCATCCAGGCGTTGTGTCCTCTCGGCGAGGATCTCTTCCTCTCCACGGTCACCGACCGCGGTGCGGCGATCCGGACACCGGATCGCACGGTGTGGACGTGGCCGGACCAGCGTTCCGCCGGTGGGTGCGCCGCATCCGAGGGCACGCTCGCCATCGCCCTCCCGGACGCCGAGCGGGTCGACACCCTCCAGACCGCCGGCGGCGCGGCTCGTGGTCAGCCCGAGGCGCTGGCCGAGGGCCGGTACGGGCGGCTGACCGGGTTGTCCGTCGTCGGCGAGGGCGTCCTGCTGGCGGGCACCACCAACAAGGATGGTGCATCACCAGTGCCCACCGATGACCGGGCCGTGATCCTCCCCCAGTCCGGTGGTGGCGGCGACGCCCGGACCTAGCTCGTCGAACGCTTGTGCCAATACGACACCCCGGGTAGGGTAGTACACACATTCGATTCGGAATGCCTGGCGCATGGGGGTGAGGGCCTTGGTGACGACGATGAGCCCTTCCGACTTCTGGGCGCTGCGCGCGGTGGATGAGCCGTTGGAGTCGTTGGACGCGTCAGCGCTCAGCGAGGTGGCCCGGTCGGTGACGCTGGCGCAGAACCTCGCCGCGGCGACCCGGCTGCACGCC
>NZ_JBYMTK010000002.1:487165-502791 GCF_057773105.1 Dietzia sp. IBK-p2-15D | reverse complement strand
CGGCGAGACGTTCTTGCCGCCGGCGGTGACGATGAGGTCCTTCTTGCGACCCGTGATGGACAGGTAGCCGTCGGAGTCCAGCTCGCCGATGTCACCGGTGTGGTACCACTCGCCGGTCCAGGAGTCCTCGTTGGCCTGCGGATTCTGCCAGTAGCCCTTGAACAGGGTCTTGGCCTTCGCCAGGACCTCGCCGTCATCGGCGATCTGGATGGTCACACCCGGGATCGGGCGACCGACGGTGCCGATCTTGGCCTTGCCGATCGGGTTGACGGTGAGCACGCCCGAGGACTCGGTGAGTCCGTAGCCCTCGAGGAGGTCGAAGCCCGCACCCCGGTAGAAGTGGCCCAGGCGGGCGCCCAGGGGGCCGCCACCGGAGATGATGCGGTTGCACTCGCCGCCGAGGGCGTCGTGCAGCTTGGAGTAGACGAGCTTGGAGAAGAGCTTCTGCTTGAGCGCCAGGCCGGCGGACGGCTTGCCCCCGCCCTCGATGGCCTTGGAGTAGTCGATGGCGGTCTGCACGGCCGCCTTGAAGATCTTGGCCTTGGCGCCACCGGCGGCCTCGGCCTTGCCCGCGGCGGAGTTGTACACCTTCTCCAGCACGCGCGGCACCGACACGAGGAACGTCGGGTGGATCTCCGCCAGCCGCTCGACGACCTTGGTCGTGTCGGGCTCGTGGGCCACGGCGACGCGCTTGTAGAAGCACGCCACCTCCAGGATGCGGGCCAGGACGTGGGCCAGCGGCAGGAAGATCAGGGTGCGGCTGTTGGGCACGAACGCGTCCTGGAGCTGCTCCTCCACGGCCACCACGACGCCGCCGAACCCGCCGTGCAGGATCTCGCAGCCCTTGGGATTGCCCGTGGTGCCGGAGGTGTAGACGATCGCACAGGGGTCCTCGTGGCCCATCGCCAGCGAGGCCTGCTCGAGCTCCTCGTCGGAGACGGCCGCACCGGCCTCGGTGAGCTGGGCGACGAGATCGTTCTCGATGACGAGGATGTCGCCCTGCCACTCGGTCTCCGCGGTGAGGACCTCGCGCAGCTCGAGGTCCTCGACCACCGCGACGGTCGCCCCGGAGTCCGTGAGGATCCAGTTGCACTGCGCCGACGACGAGGTCTCGTAGATCGGCACGGTCACCGCGCCGACGGACCAGGAGGCCCACGCGATGAGCGACCACTCGTAGCGGGTGTGGCTCATGATCGCGAGGCGGTCGCCCGGCTTGACGCCGCGGGCGATGAGGCCCTTGGCGACGCCCTTGACCTCCTCCAGGTACTGGGCGCAGGTGACCTCTTTCCAGTCGCTACCGACGCGACGCAGCACGGCGACGTCGTTCGGGGCCTCCTCCGCGTTCTTGAACACCAGTCTGGCCAGGTTCGGAACGGGGAAGGGCTTCGAGGCGGGAGGGGTGGCGAACTCGGTCGTCATCGCGATCCTTAGGTCATGTGTGGCCTGTATCACTGCCAAGTGTAGAGGCACGGTCGGCCCCCATGTGGAGCTCGGTGTATTTGGATCCGTTTACGAGGGATCTGTCATGTTGTGTGATGGTCGTTACACTGACGGCATGACGGCAGGGACGCCAGCCGCGGTCAGTGCGCTCGTGGCGCAGTCGCGGGAGCGCAGCAGGGTGCGGGGGATCGATCCGGAACGGTTCGACCCACCGGTGGATCTGCAGGGCGCCGACCTGGCCGCGCACCTCGCGGCCCACCGGATGGCCGCCGTGCTGCCGGTCGTCGAGAAGATCCTCGTCTCCGGGGTCGTGGGCAGCGGGCACCTGGTCGCGGTGGCCGACGCCGACGGCCGTCTCCTGTGGTTGTACGGGGACCGCGGTGTGCGCACGCGCGCGGAGCGGATGGCGTTCGTCCCCGGTGCACTGTGGAGCGACGACGCGGTGGGCGCCAACGCCCCCGGACTGGCGTTGCGCCACGACCTCCCGGTCCGGGTCCGCGGGGAGGAGCACTTCCTCGCCCCCGCCCATTCGTGGAGCTGCTCGGCCGCGCCGGTCCACGACCCGATGACGGGTCGGGTGATCGGGGGCATCGACGTGACCGGGAACGACGCCGCGGCATCGGCCGAGATGTTGGCCCTGGTCAGGGCGACGGCGCTGCTCGCGGAGGCGGAGCTTCGGGTCGCACCGACCGGGGGCGCCCGGCTACTCGGGGCTCTCGGGGCCCCACGGCCCGCGCTGGCCGGGCACGGCCCGCTCACCGGCAGGCACGCGGAGATCCTCGTCCTGCTCTGCGCCTACCCGCAGGGACTGTCCGGCGGGGCGCTCGCCGGACTGCTCGCCGAAGGCAGGCTCGACGAGGTGAGCATCCGCGCGGAGATGTCACGACTGCGCCGGGTCCTCGGCCCGGACACGGTGCACTCCCGGCCGTACCGGCTGGCGCCCGGGGCGGTGGAGACCGACGCTGCGCGGGTGTCCGCACTGCTGGACACCGACGTCGACGCCGCGGTGGCGGCCTATCCCGGCCCGTTGCTGCCCACCTCGGACGCCCCCGGCGTGATCGACCTGCGTGAGGAGCTGCACGCACGGGTCCGCGCCGCCGCGCTGGCCTCGGGGTCGGCGCAGGCCCTGCGGACCTGGGTCGCAGGCCCCGGCCGTGAGGACCCCGACGCGTGGCGGGCCCTCGGGTCGCTTCCCGGACTCTCCCCGGCGGCGACCTCCTCGGCCCGGTCGGTGTACCGGGTGTTGGACGACCGCCTGGGAGCCTGACCGCCCTCGTCGTGGTCGCGACTCTCGCCGTCACCCCTCGCCGTCACCCCCCGCGGCGTGCAACGTGCGTGCAACCCCCGCGCCGATAGTGTCCTGGATCACAGTCGCTGGCCGAGTGGGTCGGCGTCCCCGGTACGCGAAAGGTGCTCACCATGCCCGTCTTCTCCCAGCCCGGTTCCGCCGACGCGGTGATGTCCTACGAGAGCCGCTACGACCACTACATCGGCGGCGAGTGGGTCGCGCCCGTCAAGGGCGAGTACTTCGAGAACGTCACCCCGATCACCGGCCAGGTGTTCTGCGAGGTCGGGCGCGGCACCGCCGAGGACATCGAGGCCGCCCTCGACGCCGCGTGGGCCGCCGCCCCGTCGTGGAACGCGACCTCCGCCGCCGAACGCTCGCTGGTCCTGCTCCGGATCGCCGACCGCATGGAGGAGAACCTCGAGAAGATCGCGCTGGCCGAGTCCTGGGACAACGGCAAGCCGATCCGCGAGTGCCTGGCCGCCGACATCCCGCTGGCGATCGACCACTTCCGCTACTTCGCCGGCTCGATCCGCGCCCAGGAGGGCGGGATCTCCCAGATCGACGAGGACACGGTCGCGTACCACTTCCACGAGCCGCTGGGCGTGGTCGGCCAGATCATCCCGTGGAACTTCCCCGTGCTCATGGCGGTGTGGAAGCTCGCCCCCGCGCTGGCCGCGGGCAACTGCGTGGTGCTCAAGCCCGCCGAGCAGACCCCCGCCTCGATCCTGTTCCTCATGTCCGTCATCGGCGACCTGCTGCCGCCCGGCGTTCTCAACATCGTCAACGGCTTCGGCACCGAGGCCGGCAAGCCCCTGGCCTCCAACCCGCGGATCCGCAAGGTCGCCTTCACCGGCGAGACCACGACCGGGCGGCTGATCATGCAGTACGCCTCCGAGAACCTTATCCCGGTGACCCTCGAGCTGGGCGGCAAGAGCCCCAACATCTTCTTCGAGGACGTCATGGACGCCGACGACGACTTCCGGCAGGCCGCCCTCGAGGGCTTCGCGATGTTCGGCCTCAACCAGGGCGAGGTGTGCACGTGCCCCTCACGCGCGCTGGTGCAGAAGTCGGTCTTCGACGAGTTCACCGAGCTCGCGATCGAGCGCACCAACAAGATCACCCAGGGCAACCCGCTCGACACCGACACCATGCTGGGCGCGCAGGCCTCGGGCGATCAGCTGGAGAAGATCCTGTCCTACATCGACATCGGCAAGCAGGAGGGCGCGGACGTCCTCACCGGCGGCGCGCGCGCCGAGCTCGACGGTGATCTGGCGGGTGGCTACTACGTGCAGCCGACCGTCTTCCGCGGCCACAACAAGATGCGGCTGTTCCAGGAGGAGATCTTCGGGCCGGTGCTGAGCCTGAGTTCGTTCACCGACTTCGACGACGCCATGACCATCGCCAACGACACCCTCTACGGACTCGGGGCCGGCGTGTGGTCGCGCAACGGCACCACCGCCTACCGGGCCGGCCGCACCATCCAGGCCGGCCGCGTGTGGACCAACACCTACCACCAGTACCCGGCGCACGCGGCGTTCGGCGGCTACAAGCAGTCCGGCATCGGCCGGGAGAACCACCGCATGATGCTCGACCACTACCAGCAGACCAAGTGCCTGCTCGTGAGCTACTCGGGCAAGCCGCAGGGCTTCTTCTGATGGACGACGTGTGCGGGCTGCCCTCGGGCGGGAGCGTGCGCATCGCCGCGCGGGCGCTCCCGCCGGAGGGCGCGCCCGCCGACCTGCCGCCGCGTCTCGTGGCGACTGAGCCGGCCGTCGAACTCATCCGCGAGCTCGTCGGCCGGCACGGCCCGGTGATGTTCCACCAGTCCGGCGGGTGCTGCGACGGCTCGGCGCCCATGTGCTACCCCGACGGTGAGTTCCGTGTGGGACAGCGCGACGTGTTGGTGGGGGAGCTGGACCTGGCGCCCGGGGTCCGGGTGTGGATCTCGGGCTCCCAGTTCGAGACGTGGAAACACACGCAGTTGGTGCTGGACGCGATCCCGGGACGCGGCTCGGGGTTCAGCCTCGAGAACCCCACCGGCAAGCGGTTCCTGTCCAGGGCCCGCACGTTCGACACCGCCGAGCTCGCCGCACTCGAGGAGTTCCCACCGAGGCTGGGCTCGGAGCTGGAGGAGTAACCCGATCCGGCGCGGATCAGCGGGGTTTCGGCGGTAGAGTCCGACCATGGACACGGATCGCACGGCCTCCGCTGACCCGCTCGACGCCCCCGTCGGGTTCCTCACTCCCGAGCTGCGGGCTGACCTGCTGAGACGCTGGAACGAACCGCAGCGGCGGTACCACAACGAGACGCACCTGCGGGCCGTGCTCCGGGCCGTGGACGCGCTCGAGGCGGACGGGGAGACCTTCGACGCCACGGCGGTTCGGTTGGCCGCATGGCTGCACGCCGCGGTGTTCGATCCCGCGGGCGCGGAGAACAACGAGAAGTCGGCGGCGCTGGCCGAGGAACTGCTCGACCCGGCCGCGCCCGTCGAGGAGGTCGCGCGCCTCGTCCGCCTCATGGGCGGGCACCGGGTCGAGCCCGGAGACCTCGACGGGGCCGTCCTCTCGGACGCCGACCTGGCCGTGCTGGGCGCCGACCCGGAGACCTACGACACCTACGCCGCAGACGTGCGGCACGAGTTCGCCCACGTCCCGGGCGAGAGGTTCGTCGCCGGGCGGATCGCCGCGCTCGAGGGACTGCTCGAGCGCAGGTCCGTGTTCCTCACCCGCGCGGGTCGCGACATGTGGGAGAAGCAGGCCCACGCCAACCTCAACCGCGAGCTGGGCCTGCTGCGCGCGGGGGCCGCCGGGAGCGACTAGTCCGGTTCGACGCCCGGCGGGGTGATCGCCGCGGTGTGCTCGGCGACGCCGGCGGCGACCATGATCTCGGTGACGGCCCGCGCGTCGTCCGGCCCGGGCAGCCCCCAGCCGTCGCCGTAACCGTAGATCTCGGCGAGCGTGTGCGAGTCCCGGGTGCCGCGGGCGAGTTCGACGTCGGTGGGCCCGATCAGGCCGGGGTGGGGGACGCCGACGGCGCCGGCGACCTTGACGAGCTCGCGGCGCAGCGACCGGATGTAGTTGGAGCAGCGTTCGGCCATCGCGGTGGGCTCCACCCCGCGCACCAGCCACGGGTTCTGGGTGGCGACACCGGTGGGGCAGCCGCCGGTGTGGCACTTCTGCGCCTGGATGCACCCCACCGAGAGCATGGCCTCGCGCGCGACGTTGATCATGTCCACGCCCAGTGCGAGCGCGACCACGGCGTTCTCCGGGATGCCGAGCTTGCCGGCGCCGATGAACACGACGTCGTCGGTGAGTCCCGCCTCGGCGAAGACCGAGTACACGCGCGGGAAGCCGAGGCGGAAGGGCAGGGACACCGCGTCGGTGAACACGAGCGGACCGGCGCCGGTGCCGCCCTCGCCGCCGTCGATCGTGATGAAGTCGACGCCCCGGTCGCGCGGGACCATCGCCGTGGCGAGTTCCTCCCAGAAGGTCATGTCGCCGATGGCCGACTTGATGCCGACGGGCAGGCCGGTGCGGTCGGCGATGTCCTCGACGAGGTCGAGCATCGAGTCGACGTCGCTGAACGCGGTGTGCCGGGACGGGCTCGCGCAGTCCTCGCCCATCGGGATCCCGCGGATCGCGGCGATCTCCTCGCTGATCTTGGCCGCGGGGAGGAGTCCGCCCAGACCGGGTTTGGCGCCCTGGGAGAGCTTGATCTCGATGGCCCGGATCGGGTGCTTCTCGGTGAGCGCGACCAGCTTGTCGATGTCGAACCGACCCCGGTCGTCGCGGACCCCGAAGTAGGCGGTGCCGATCTGGAAGATGAGGTCCGCGCCGTTCTGGTGGTAGGGGCTCAGGCCGCCCTCACCCGTGTTGTGGAGGGCTCCCGAGAGGGCGGCGCCCCGGCCCAGGGCCTCGACCGCGGGCGCGGAGAGGGAGCCGTAGCTCATCGCCGAGATGTTGACCAGGGAGTCCGGCCGGAACGCGCGGGCCCGGCCGCGGGCGGCGCCGAGCACCTTGGCGGGCGGGAGCGGGAGCTGCTGTCCGGAATGCGGGAGCGCGGACAGCGTGACGTCGCTGAAGGTGCGCTGTTTGATGATCGGGTAGCCCTCGAGGAACTCGATGTCGTTGTCCGTACCGAACCCGAACGTGGTCCCCCGGGACTCGGCGGACTCGTAGATCCAGTCGCGCTGATCCCGGGTGAACGGCCGTTCCTCGTCGTTGCTGGCGACGATGTACTGCCGCAGCTCGGGGCCGATGGCGGTCAGCGCCATGCGGGCGTGTCCGAGCACGGGGAACGTCCGCAGGATCGGAAACCTGGTCTGCCGCAGGTCCGTGGCCGCGACCGCGGCCAGGGCGGCCAGGGGCGCGCCGAAGAGCCATCTGCGCATATCGACCTCCAGTCGGGGGCGGGGACGGTTCCATCATGGACCACACCGCCGGGCGGGGCCGCGTGGTTCGATGAGACCACCCCGACCGTGACGGAGGAGTTCTCATGGGCCGCACCCGTGCCGACCGGGACCGACTGTGGGCGGCGATCCACGTGGAACGCGCGGCCCTGGCCGACGAGCTGGGGGCATTGCGCGACGCGGAGTGGCGCACGGGGTCGCTGTGTACCCGGTGGAGCGTGGAGGAGGTTCTCGCCCATCTGACAGCGGTCGCCCGGACGGGCCGGGTCCGGTGGGTCCGCAGCATCGTGGGTGCGGGGTTCGACACCGACCGGCACAACCGGCGGAGGATGCGGGAGCAGCTCCGCGACAGCCCCGCCGGGACGCTGGAGAACTTCGTCGACTCGTCGTCGCTGAGGGTGTCACCGTTCGGGGACCCCGCGGCGTGGCTCGGCGAGACGATCGTGCACGCGGAGGACATCCGCCGGCCCCTCGGCCTGACCCGCGCCTACCCGGTCGATCCCCTGACCGCGGTCGCGCGGTTCTATGCGTCGCAGGACTTCGCGGTGAACAGCGCGAGGCTCGTGAAGGGACTGCGCCTACGGGCGACCGACGGGCCGTTCGAGGCCGGCGCCGGTCCGGAGGTGGAGGGGCCGACGCTGGCGCTGGTGATGGCCATGGCGGGCCGGCCTGCGTACCTCGGCGAGCTGTCCGGCGCGGGCGTGGACGAACTGCGCGGGCGAATCGGCTGACCGCACCACTGTTGACAACGCCGCCTCAGGGCAGGATGCGGGAGACGACCTCGGCGGCGACCTCCTCGAGCAGCGGGCCCGCGTTGGCGATGGAACGGGCCAGGTCGGGTTCCCGTTCGGTGAGTGCGGCCGCCGCCGCGAACCCGGCCTCCGCGACCCGGTCGGCCTCCAGATCCAGGCGGCCACACACCGCGACCACCGGGACGGCGTGGGACCGGCACAGGGCCGCCACCCCCATCGGGGTCTTGCCGTGCATGGTCTGGTCGTCGAGTCGGCCCTCGCCCGTGATCACCAGGTCGGCGGCGGACAGGACATCCTCGAGACCGGTGAGGGTGCCGAGCACCTCGAACCCCGGGTCGAGGGAGGCGCCGAGGAGCTCGCGGGCGATGAAGCCGACCCCGCCGGCGGCGCCGGAGCCGGGCGCATCCGGGTCGACGTCGAGTCCCTGGGCGCGCAGGACCTGCACCAGGCGGGTCAGGCCGGCCTCGAGCTCGTCGAGTTGATCCGGGGTCGCGCCCTTCTGCGGTCCGTAGACGCGGGCCGCGCCCAGCGGACCGAGCAGCGGGTTGTCCACGTCGCAGGCGACGAGGACGCGGGCGGCGCGGACGGCCGGGTCGAGGCCGTCGAGGTCGATCCGGTCGAGGTTGACCAGCGCGCCGCCCCCGTCGGGCAACTCCGTGCCGGAGGAGTCCAGGAAACGCGCACCGAGAGCGGCGAGCATCCCGGCGCCGCCGTCGGTGGACGCGCTGCCGCCGATGCCCAGGTGGATGTTGCCGCGGCCGGATCGCAGTGCGGCCAGCATCACCTCGCCGACGCCGCGACTGGATGCCTCCAGGGGGCGGGAGTCGCCGCCGGGCAGTCGCAGCAGGCCGCAGGCGTCCGCCATCTCCACGAACGCGGTGTCGGGGTCGATGGCGGCGAAGGAGGTCTCGACCGGCTCACCGGTGGGCCCCGATACCGTGACGGGCACGGTGCGGGCGCCGCCGGCGACCATCACCTCGAGGCTGCCGCCCCCGCCGTCGGCGACCGGGCGTTCCAGGACATCGGTGTCGGGGTGCGCCCGACGGGCGCCCTCGGCCGCGTGGTGGCAGGCCTCGACAGCGGTGAGGGAGCCCTTGAAGGCCCCGCAGGCCACGACGATCGTCACACCTGCATCATTCCCCATGAGTGTCGGCGGACACACGACGGCCCGGGATCGTGAGGGGGAGGGTCACGATCCCGGGCCGGGAAGGCGCGTCGTCGACGCGGGGGTTATCAGCCCAGCGAGCCGAAGTTCAGTCCGGCGTTCGCCTCGACCTCGGCGGCGGCGTCGACGGTGGTGCCGTCGCCGTCCTCGGCGCCCGAGCTCAGGCCGGCGAGCGAGCCGCTCAGCGACCCGGTCTCATCGGTGGGGGCCTCGTCGGCGGGCGCCTCGTCGGTGGCCTCGTCGCTCGAGCCCAGCGAACCGCTGGTGGCGGGGGCCTCGGCGGTCGCCTCGTCGGCGGGGGCCTCGTCAGCCGAGCCGAGCGAGCCGAGGTCCAGCGAGCCGCTGTCGGCATCGTCGCCGGTCGCATCCTCGTCGGCGGAGCCGGTGGCCGAGCCGGTATCGGTCTCGGTGTCGTCCTCCGCCGAGCCGGAGGTGCCGTCGATCAGCGCACTGCCGGTGTTCGGCGAGACGCCGAGGCTACCGAGCTCGACGGAGCCCGGGTTGGGGGTCTCGGCATCGAGGTTGAGGTTGAAGGTCAGGCTGCCCAGGTCGAGGTTGAGGTCGGTACCCAGGGCGCCCTCAAGGCTGCCATCCTCGCCCGCCAGGTCCTCGAGGCTGGCGGTGGGGTCGGTGGGGGCCTCGGTCTGCGCGGCGGCCAGGCCGGGGAACGCGATGGCGGCACCGAGTCCGAACGCGCCGACGGCGGCGATCTTCGCGGTGGTGCGGTTGGTGGTCTTCCGGTGAGTGTTCGTCATAGAGCACGTCTCCGATCTACATTGACCCCGATGTCTCTCATCGCGGGCACCCCGGTCGGAAGCGAGGTGCGTCGGCGACCCTACAAGCGGCCTGCGAGAGCGCAAGGGGTCCGAATCGTGAGGGCGCGTTGATGTAACACTCCGGTCACTCGCGTGTCCCCGGGGGGCCGGGCGGGTCCGTCGGAGGCGCCACGGGCTGCGTCGTGCCTGCCTAGGCTGGGTCCATGACCGTGCCCGGAGCATCCGATCCCGCGACGCCGGGCCCGCCGGGCCTCGTGGAGACCCACAGTGCGCTCATCATCCTCTGGGGTGACGAGGCTCACAAAGTGCGCAAGCCACTGGATCTCGGCTTCCTCGACAACACCACCGTCGAGGCGCGGGCGGAGCAGAGCCGCCGCGAGGTCGAGCTCAACAGTCGACTGGCCCCGGACGTCTACACCGGCGTGCTGGAGGTGAGGGGCCCCGACGGCGAGGTGATCGATCACGTGGTGCGGATGCGTCGCCTCCCCGCGCACCGGAGCCTCGCCGCGCTGGTGCGGTCGCGACAGGAGGGCTCGACCGGGGACGGCGATCCGGACATCGTGGCCGGCATCCGCGAGGTGGCCCGGCAGATCGACCACCTCCACGCCGCCAGCCCCCGCTCGGAGGAGATCGACGCCGCGGGCTCCCCCGCCTCGGTGGCGCGGTTGTGGGCGGAGTCGCTCGACCACCTGCGCGGACTCGACGTCGGCAGGGACGCCCCGGAGATCGTCGACGACATCGCGGCCCTGGCGTCGGGCTACCTGCGGGGGCGGGCCCCGCTGCTGCGGTCCCGCGTGGCGGCCGGCCGGGTCGTCGACGGCCACGGGGACCTCCTCGCCGCCGACGTCTACCTCACCGACGACGGACCGCGGGTGATCGACTGCCTCGAGTTCGACGACCGGCTCCGGTTCGGCGACGCGATGCTGGACATCGCGTTCCTGGCGATGGACCTCGACGCCTCGGGGGCCCGGGACCTCGCCGTCGTCCTCCTCGAGGCCTACCGCGACTTCTCCGGCGATGACGCGCCGCCCTCGCTGGTCCACCACTACATCGCCTACCGTGCCCTGGTCCGCTCCAAGGTGACCGCCATCCGCGCCGAGCAGGCCGGCGACGGGGCCGCCGGCGGCGAGGCCCGCCGGGCGCTGGTGTTGGCGGACCGGGCGGTCGACTCGCTGCTGCGGGGCCGTGTCCGTCTGGTGCTGGTGGGCGGGGTGTCCGGGTCCGGTAAGTCCACGCTGGCCGCGCCGCTGGCCGAGGCGCTGTCGGCGGACCTGCTGCGTTCCGACGTGGTCCGCGGGGAGGTCGCCGGCGCCGCCGCCGACCGGTATTCGGACGCGGCGATCGACGCGGTCTACACGGAGATGCTCGCCCGCGCCGCCGGGCTGCTCGCGCAGGGGCGAACCGTGGTGCTGGACGCCACCTGGCTGGAGCCACGGCGCCGCGCGGAGGCCGAGACCGTGGCCGCGGACGCGCACGCCGAGCTGGTGGAGATCGCGTGCACCGCGCCCCGCGACGAGCTGGCGCGGCGGATCACCGCGCGGGCGGCCGCGGGCGCCGACCCGTCCGAGGCCACGGTGGAGGTCCTGGACTCCCAGCTGGTAGCGACGGCGCCGTGGCCGGACGCGATCGAGGTGGACACCGCCGGGCTCGACGTGCGCGACCGCGCCGCCGTGCACCGGTGGGCCGAACGCGAGCTGGGGCCGCTGCCCTGGGCGTGAGCCTCAGCGCTCCTGGTGCATCGGGCCCCCGGTTGAGCCGCGATCCTGGCTCAGTCGCGCGGCGGGCGCGGGATCGAGCCGACGAACTGCATGGACCGATACGGCCACCCGGCGGGCCCGGCGGCCGAGTCGTGGGTGTTCCACTGGCTCACCACGAAGTGCCACTCCTCCGGAGTGGACCCCGGCACCGGGCAGCCGCAGTAGAGCTGGGCGACCCGGGCGGGCCCGGCCCCGGGGTCGGAACCGTCCGACTCGTCGCCCCACGCACTCCCGTGCAGGAGCGTGGTGTGCGTGGTGACCGAGCGGTCGAGCAGGTCGGCCCCGATGTGCGGGAACGTCAGGCAGTCGATGCGGTAGTGCCCGGCATCGAAGTAGGTGAGGGTCCAGAAGTCCTCGCACCGACGCAGGTACATCTCGCCGATCCGACCGGGCAGCACGATGGTCGTGGGATTGCCCCAGCCCCAGGCGCCCTTCCGGAAGCCCCAGGTCTGCCACCTGCGGAGGTCGGGATCCGCGAGGTGCTCCTCACGCACCCGCATGAGGATGACGCCCTTGTCGCGTTGGAACCCGGTGGACAGGACGTAGACGAACCCGTCCTCGCCGAGCTCCCACGTCCACAGTTGGCGATGGCCGCCCTCCAGGAGGGGCGAGAACTCCGCCCCGGTGGGCTCCCAGGTCCGGCCGTCGTCGGTCGACCGGTGGATCCGGGTGCGGGTGACCGTGCCGAGGCCGTCGTTGACCATGACGTGCAGGTACATGGTCTCGCCGATGGTGAGTACGTCGCTCGGGAGGACGGTCGAGCAGCCGCGGCCGTGCACATAGTCGATCAGTTGGGCGGCGTAGTCCCGCGGGCCCGGGCCGGCGGCGTCCGTCCACTCGAGACCCCGGGACGGGTCGGCGGTGTCGGAGAACAACCCGACCGGGGAGCGCCAGTCCGGATTTCCGGGTCCGGGGCGCTCGTCCGTGGTGGGGGCACACTGCTCGATGCCCGGGTGCGGACGCCCCACATGGGGGGCGCCCATCCCGGCGCCGGCGAAGGTGTCGCCGAACACCGCGAGCAGGCGCCCGGACGGGGTCCGGGCGAGGATTCCCAGATCCGTCCCCTCCATCCCGAATGCCGTGGTGATCCCGGGTCCGGTGAGGTCCCGGACCTTGCGGGTGGCCGGCGAGGGGGCCCCGGTGGGCGGAGGCGGATCCGTCATGGGGCCGACGCTACCGCGCAACCGGTCGGGCGGCACCAGACTCGTTGTCAGGTCACAATTCTGGCGAAGCGGACCCCACGTCCCGATCCGCGGGGCGTATGGTCATCGGCGTGACCCACCCCTTCGCACGGGCCGGGCGGGAGCTCGTCCCCGGCCACTGGCTCGGCCCCGCCGCCGTTCTGGCGCTCGGGTGTGCGACGGCGTTGACGCTCATCGGGTTCGGACACGGTGCGCCCCTGGCCGCCGCGGTCCTCGTCGCGGCACTGGTGCTGGCCCTGTGGAACTCTCCGCTCCGGGCCTCCGGCCACGAGCCGCTCCAGGCCGTGCGGTCCGTCGCCGACGCGGGTCGCGCCGTGGTGGTGCTGTGGCGGCCGGGATGCCCCTACTCGTCGGCACTGCGTCGCCGGGCCGCCCGCGAAGGGCTCGAGGTCCACTGGGTCAACATCTGGCGGGACGAGGACGCCTACCAACTGTGCTGCAGGATCAACGGCGGCTCGGAGGAGACCCCCACCGCGATGCTGCTCGACGGGGGACTCGCCGCCCCGGTGGTGATCCCGGCCTCGGTTCCGGGCATCCGTGAGGCCACCGCCGCCCCCGCGCGAGCCGTCATCCCCACGCGGGCTATCACTCCCGCCTCCGTTCGACCCCGCAGCCTCGGCGTCCGCGGCCACTGACCCGGCCGTCCGCCGGCCGGGCAGGACGGCCGCCTCGTCGTCGTCGTCGTTGTCGTCCTTATCGCCCGTACCGCAGTGACCCCCGCACGTCCCCACACTCGGCGCCCACCCCCATGTCGGCGATCCGTCCCTGCGCCCGCAACCCCACCAGGCGCGGCACCACCCGGTCACGCAGGCTCCACGGGTCGATCGTGTTGACGTAGACGCCGGTCGCGCCCTCGAAACCGGCGGGTGTCGAGATGCGCCACTTGAGCACGACCCGCCATGGCATCGCCACACCGCCCAGCCCGGGCGGACGGGTGTGCCACTCCTCGTTGCACGGCACCAGCCGGCCCGTCGCCGCGTGGCAGGCCTGCAGCAGATCCGAGACGCCGCGCAGCTCGGCCGCCGAGTGCTCCCACGGCGCGCTCGCCGCCGACCGCGAGTAGACCACCAGCGCGGGGTAGCGGTGACCCACCCCCACCACCGCGACCGCGTGCTCGTTGGCCGCCACCACCAGCTGCTCGGCCGCGGCGTGGTCGACGCCGAGCCGGTTGTAGAGATGGGGGTCGCCGCCCAGCGCCGCCGCCTCCCGGGCGGTCTTGGCGGGGATCTCGTCGATCGCCACCAGCTGTTTGTGCAGGTGCGCGAACGAGGCTCCCGCGGGCGCGAGCCAGTTCTGGAACACCGACACGTACCGCGCGTGCGGGTTGTCGCGGTACAGGCCCCGCATCGCGCGGACCGTGAAGGCGGTGAACTGTTCGTGCTCGGCGGGGGTCAGGTCGCCCGACGCGGCGTGGCGGTCGCTGGCGGTGGCGCCGTCGGTGAGATGACGGCGCGCGACCACCACGTCGTGACAGCCGCCGAAGAAACTCTCCGAGTGCGCGGCCAGTTCGGCCCTGCCCATGGCGTCCACGGCCGACGGGTCGCCCTGCGCTGCGGCGATGCGGGCGCGGACCAGCGCGCGGACGTGCTCGGCGCCGGACGGGGTCGCCAGGTACGCGGCCTGGTGGGCGGCCGCGCGGGCCGGGATGCGGTAACCGTGCACCGCCTTCCAGTAGTCCAGCGAGACGATCTCGAAGAGATTGCCGAACAGCCGGAACTCCGGGGTCGTGGCATCGAGCTCGTCGGCGGCCACCTCCTCGAGCACCCGCCAGGTGTCGCCGTCGCGGACCACGCGCGCCTTCTCCGGGGTGGTCTCGCGCAGCCGGGTCACACAGAACGGGCAGTGCGCCTCCGCGGCGGACGGGTCCACCGCGGTGACCCGCCCGGGGGAGTGGTCGATGGGCCGGTGCGCCCGGCCGGGCACGGTCCACACCTCGGTGCCGGTGAACGGATTTGTCTGCTTGACCGTGCCGTCGGCCATGCGACGAAGCGGCGGGACCGGGGACGAGAGGGTGTGGGGCGTGGTGATCACGCTTCGAGCCTAGGTGCGAGCAGGTCCTTGACGAGGTCAAATATATGTCGCTCCACCGGTGGTCATGTGATCTAGGTAACAGTATTCTGAGTTTTCAAGATATGTAGGCCAGGTAAGGGGATCGGTGTTGGCGATCCGCTGCAGCCTCCGGCAGAAGCAAGGGCCACCGAGAGAAGGACCGACTATGTCTTCGACACGCGCACGACATCTGCGGGCGGCGGCGCTCACCAGCGCAGCGATGCTCGCCGCCGCCGGTTCGCCGGCGATCGCCACTGCGCAGACCGGATCGCTCAACGGGGAGCTCGGTCTGAACCTCGAACTGCTGCTCGGTTCGGCCGGGTCGGGTGAGGGCGGATCCCTGGACGGGGGCATACCGAGCGGCTCGCTGGATCCCGGCTCGCTCGCGCCGTTGTCCACCGGTTCCGATGCCGGTTCGGATGATCTGTCGGGGCCCGGTTCGCTGGACCCCGGATCCGTGCCGTCGGGGTCGTCCCCGGACACCGGATCGCTCGACCCCGGTTCGCTGGACCCCGGTTCGCTGGACCCAGCCTCGCTGCAGCCGTTGTCCGCGGGGTCCGATGCCGGGTCGGATGACGGGTCCACCGGATCGGATGAGCTGCCGGGCCAGGGCTCGTTGGACCCCGGTTCGCTGGAGCCGTTGTCGTCCGGTTCTGATGCCGGCTCGGACGACGGGTCGTTGGACCCCGGTTCCGCCGAGGGCGGATCGCTTGTGGCCGTGACTCTGCTCCTGGCGCTCGGATCGTCCGGTTCCGAGGGGGGTGATGGCTCGCTCGCGCCGTTGTCGGC
>NZ_JBYMTK010000002.1:486455-487066 GCF_057773105.1 Dietzia sp. IBK-p2-15D | reverse complement strand
CCGGTTCTGATGCCGGTTCGGATGACATGGGTTCGGATGACGTGGGCTCGGATGACGGATCGTTGGAGGGGTCCCTCGATGGGGGTTCGCTCCAGCCGTTGATGACGGGTTCTGCTGCCGGGTCGGAGGATCTTGGCTCTGATGAAGGGTCGCTGGAGGAGGGGTCCCTGGATGCGGGTTCGCTGGCGCCGTTGTCGGCGGGCTCGGATGCCGGCTCGGAGGAGGGGTCGCTGGAGCCCGGTTCCGCCGAGGGCGGATCGCTTGTGGCCGTGACTCTGCTCCTGGCGCTCGGATCGTCCGGTTCCGAGGGGGGTGATGGCTCGCTCGCGCCGTTGTCGGCCGGTTCTGATGCCGGTTCGGATGACATGGGTTCGGATGACGTGGGCTCGGATGACGGATCGTTGGAGGGGTCCCTCGATGGGGGTTCGCTCCAGCCGTTGATGACGGGTTCTGCTGCCGGGTCGGATGATCTTGGCTCTGATGAAGGGTCGCTGGAGGAGGGGTCCCTGGATGCGGGTTCGCTGGCGCCGTTGTCGGCGGGCTCGGATGCCGGCTCGGAGGAGGGGTCGCTGGAGCCCGGTTCCGCCGAGGCCGGGTCGCTCGCGACCGTG